>QKCR01000035.1 GCA_003245575.1 Alphaproteobacteria bacterium
TGACGTGACCGGTGAAGTTACACTTCCTGAAGGAACAGAAATGGTTATGCCTGGTGACAACATCAATCTGACCGTTAAGTTGATCGCTCCAATCGCGATGAACGAAGGCTTGCGCTTCGCTATCCGTGAAGGCGGTCGTACAGTCGGTGCCGGCGTCGTCGCTAAAATTATTGCTTAAGGTTTGAGAGTAAGGAAATTAAAATGGACACACAAACCATCCGCATTCGTCTTCGTGCTTACGATCACCGCGTTCTGGATGCTTCCACGAACGAGATCGTAAACACAGCAAAGCGCACAGGCGCATCTGTTCGTGGACCGGTACCATTGCCGACCCGTACTGAGCGTTTCACAGTTTTGCGTTCTCCGCACATCGATAAAAAATCGATGGATCAATTCGAAATGCGGACACACAAACGTCTGATCGACATCGTGGACCCAACTCCACAAACCGTTGATGCTTTGATGAAGTTGGATCTGGCTGCAGGTGTGGACGTAGAAATTAAAGTCGGACAAGCGGCGTAATAAGTAAGTAAGGAAAAGGAATCTGGAGATAAAAATGAGAACCGGATTGATTGCAAAGAACGAAGGAATGACACGCGTCTTCGGTGAAGACGGGAGACACATTCCTGTAACTGTACTCAAAATCGACAATCTTCAAGTTGTTGATGTGCGTACCCAAGAACGTGACGGCTATGTGGCTGTTCAATTGGGAGCTGGTACAGCAAAAGTGAAAAACGTTTCTAAAGCAATGCGTGGTCACTACGCAAAAGCTAAAGTCGAGCCAAAAAGAAAATTGGCTGAGTTCCGCGTGAGCCCTGAAAACGTTTTGGACGTTGGCGCTGAACTCTGCGCAAGCCATTTTGTTCCTGGTCAATTTGTTGACGTTCAGGGAACATCAAAAGGTCGCGGTTTTGCCGGTGGTATGAAACGCTGGAACTTCGGTGGTCTTCGTGCTTCTCACGGTGTGTCTGTTTCTCACCGCTCTATCGGTTCTACCGGTTGTGCGCAAGATCCGGGCCGTACCTGGAAAGGCAAAAAAATGCCAGGTCACTATGGTGTTGATACAACAACCACACAAAACTTGAAAATCGTTGCAGTATATCCTGAAGACGGTTTGGTTTTGGTTCAAGGGAACGTACCTGGTAACGCAAAAGAATGGGTTATCATCACAGACGCAGTGAAAAAAGCTGCTCATGCTGATGCTCCTCTTCCTGCAGGTTTGAAAAAAGCAGCGAACGCTGCTCCAGTAGAAGCTGCTGCTGAACAAGAAACATCCGCTGAAGCTGCTCCAGTAGAACCAGTGGCAGAAGAAGCAAAAGAATAGGTAAGGGTCTGAACAATGAAGATCGCTGTTAAAACATTAGAAAACAAAGAAGCCGGAAATATCGAGCTTGACGATGCAGTTTTTGCTGTTGAAGTTCGGGCTGACATCCTGCACCGCATGGTTCATTACCAATTGAACAAGCGCCGTGCTGGTACACACAAAACCAAGGGTGTTTCCGAAGTTTCTGGTACAGGTAAAAAGCCGTGGAACCAAAAAGGAACCGGTCGTGCACGTGCATCTAACTTGCGCGCAGCCCAGTTCGTTGGCGGTGCGACCATTTTCGGACCAGTTGTTCGTTCTCACGCAACTGACTTGCCGAAAAAACAACGTGCATTGGCTCTGAAAACAGCTTTGTCTGCAAAAGCAGCAAACGGTAAATTGATTATTCTTGAAGCTGCAAAAACAGCTGAACCAAAAACAAAAGCAATGGTTGCCAAATTGTCCGCAATGGGCATCCAGTCTGCATTGTTTGTTTGCGGTGAAGAAATGGACCACAACTTCGCTTTGGCAACACGCAACATTCCACATATCAATGTTCTGCCATGCGACGGTGCAAACGTTTACGACATTCTGCGTCATGACACATTGGTTCTGACCAAGGATGCAGTTGAAAACCTGACCAAGCGTCTGTCTGCATAGGCGATTGGAAAGGCAAGGAGATAAAAATGGCAAAAGCAAAAGAAGCAAAAAAGGTCGCAACCGAACAAGACTACGTGACAATCGTTAAGCCGATTGTAACTGAGAAATCCATGATGGGATCTCAACACGGTCAAGTCACGTTCCAAGTTGCTCCAACCGCAACCAAGCCACAAATCAAACAAGCTGTTGAGGCATTGTTTGATGTGAAAGTTGCTGCCGTGAACACCATCACGACAAAAGGTAAGACCAAGCGCTTCAAAGGTATTCTTGGAAAACGTTCTGACGTGAAAAAAGCGATTGTTACTCTTGTTGAGGGTGAATCAATCGACGTCGGAACCGGTGTATAGTTGAGAATTTGGGAAGAGGATAAGCAAAATGGCTTTGAAAAAATATAATCCGACAACCCCGGGCCAACGTCAGTTGGTATTGGTTGATCGTAGCCAGCTCTGGAAAGGTGCTCCTGAAAAGTCTTTGACTGAAGGAAAACACAGAAAAGGCGGACGTAACAATACCGGACGTATTACCCAACGTTTCTTGGGTGGCGGACACAAACAACGTTACCGTATTATCGACTTCAAACGGACAAAAGTTGATATGGAAGCAACCGTATTGCGTTTGGAATATGACCCGAACCGTACAGCTTTCATCGCTTTGATCCAGTATGAAGACGGCGAGAAGGCCTATATTTTGGCTCCTCAGCGTTTGGCAGAAGGCGACAAAATCGTCTCCAGCGAAAAAGCTGACATCAAAATCGGTAACACATTGCCTTTGAAAAACATGCCTGTTGGTACCATTATCCACAACGTGGAAATGAAACCGGGCAAAGGTGGTCAGTTGGCTCGTGCAGGCGGTACTTTCGCCCAGCTCGTTGGTCGTGACCAAGGCTATGCACAGATTAAACTGTCTTCCGGTGAAATGCGTATGGTACGCGGTGAGTGCTTGGCAACCATCGGTGCTGTATCTAACCCGGATCAGAAAAACATTAATATCGGTAAGGCTGGACGTAACCGTTGGTTGGGTCGTAAGCCGCACCAACGTGGTATCACCATGAACCCTGTTGATCACCCACACGGTGGTCGTACAAACGGTGGTGTTCACTGGTGTTCCCCAACCGGTGTACCTGCTAAAGGTTACAAAACACGTAAGAATAAAGCGACCGACAAGTTTATTATTCGTCGTCGTAAGAGCAAGAAGTAGAATTTGAGGAAGGCTGAGGTATAAAAACATGGCTCGTTCAACTTGGAAAGGCCCCTTTGTTGATGGACATCTTCTCAAGAAAGTAGAAGAAGTACGTCAATCCGGAAAGAATACACCGATCAAGACCTGGTCGCGTCGTTCGACGATCCTGCCACAAATGGTAGGTCTGACAATGGCTGTTCACAACGGGAACAAATTTATTCCTGTTCTGGTAACAGACAACATGATTGGTCACAAATTGGGTGAATTTGCACACACACGTACCTTTAAAGGTCACGGTGGTGATAAGAAGAAGTAAGGAATAAATCATGGGAAAGCCTAAGAACGAAAGACGCGTAGCGGATAACGAGGCAAGAGCATTTGCCAAGTATATCGACTCCAGCCCATACAAGTTGAACTTGGTGGCAGAGATGATCCGTGGGAAAAAAGCCGAGAAAGCTCTTGTTGATCTCGACTTCTGCAACAAACGTGTTGCACGCGATGTGAAAAAAGTTTTGCAGTCTGCTGTAGCAAACGCAGAGAACAACCACTCTTTGGATGTGGACCGTCTCTATGTAGCTGAAGCAACCGTCGGTAAGTCAATTGTCATGAAGCGTTTCATGGCTCGTGCTCGCGGTCGTGCAGGTCGTATCGAGAAATTTTTCAGCAACTTGACAGTTGTTGTCAGAGAAAAAGCTGAATAGGAGTAGGGGATAAACATGGGTCAGAAAGTTAATCCAATTGGTATTCGCGTCGGTATTAACCGTACTTGGGATTCCCGCTGGTTCTCCGGTAAAGATTACGCCGTTAAACTGGTTGAAGATCTGAAACTGCGCGAATTCGTGCAAGATAAATTGAAAGCAGCAGGCATCAGCAAGGTTATTGTTGAGCGTGCAGCTAAAAACACCCGCGTTACTGTCCACACAGCACGCCCAGGTGTGATCATCGGTAAAAAAGGCGCTGATATTGAGAAACTCCGTAAGGATCTTTCTGCAAAATCAGGTGGCGAAGTTTCTCTCAATATCGTTGAGATCCGTAAGCCAGAGATTGATGCACAATTGGTTGCTGAAGGTATCGCACAACAGCTCGAGCGTCGTGTTTCTTTCCGTCGCGCGATGAAACGTGCAGTTCAATCTGCTTTGCGTTTGGGTGCAAAAGGAATTCGTGTAAACGTATCCGGTCGTTTGGCTGGTGCTGACATTGCACGTATGGAATGGTACCGCGAAGGTCAAGTGCCTTTGCATACACTCCGCGCTGATCTGGACTATGGTGTTGCTGAAGGTCTGACCACCTACGGGATCATCGGTGTCAAAGTATGGATCTACAAAGGTGATGTCATGGAACACGATCCTATGGCTCGTGACAAGCGTATGGCAGAAACCGTTGGCGCGACAAAACGCGACTAGGCTTAAGTCTGGAACGTGACTGGAAATAGATAAAAGGAAGTATGGAGTAGGAAATGCTCTCACCAAAGAAAACAAAATACAGAAAAGCCCATAAAGGCCGTATTCATGGAAACGCCAAAGGCGGAAACGAAGTGTCCTTCGGATCTTTTGGTTTGAAAGCGATGGAACCTGAGCGTATTACAGCGCGTCAGATCGAAGCAGCACGTCGTGCTTTGACCCGTCACATCAAACGTCAAGGTAAAGTCTGGATCCGCGTATTCCCTGATGTACCTGTATCCAAAAAACCTCTCGAGGTTCGTATGGGTTCCGGTAAAGGTTCTCCTGAATTCTGGGTATGCCGCGTTAAGCCGGGTCGTATCATGTTTGAAATTGAAGGTGTAGCAGAAGAACTGGCTCGTGAAGCTATGACTTTGGCAGCCGCAAAACTTCCTATTCAGACCAAATTCGTTAAGCGTATCGCTGAATAGTAGATAAGGTATTGGAGATAAAAATGGCTAAGGCAAAAGCAACAAACAAAGCAGAAGATTTGAAAGGCAAAAGCGCCGACGAATTGAGTGCAATGCTTCTCGACCTGCGCAAGCAGCAAATGGACATGCGTTTCCAGATGGCTGGCGGTCAGTTGCAAAACACCGCTGAAATCCGCAAGGTCCGTCGTACCATTGCTCGTGTTAAAACATTTATGAGCCAGCAAGAAGCTGCTCAAGCTGCCAAATAAGGCTAGAAGGAGTTAAGTATGCCACGTCGTGTATTGGAAGGCCGCGTAGTAAGTGATGCAATGGACAAGACAGTAACAGTCTTGGTTGAGCGTCGTACCATGCACCCTATTTATAAGAAATACGTGAAGCAAAGTGCAAAATATGCTGCACATGACGAGAGCAATCTCTTCCGTGTAGGTGACAAGGTGGAAATCGAAGAATGCCGCCCATTGTCCAAACGCAAGACATGGACCGTAGTTACGGATCCAAAATCCTTGGGTCGTGAATTGACCGCCAAGGTAAAAGCTGAAGCTGCTGCAGACGCTGCACCGGCAAAAGCGAAAAAAGCCGCTCCTAAAAAAGCAGCTAAGAAGTAGGAAACAAGGTTTAACTAAAGAAATTCGGGTGAACGAAAATGATCCAGATGGAATCAAATCTTGATGTAGCAGACAACTCCGGCGCACGCCGTGTCTCCTGTATCAAAGTATTGGGTGGCTCTAAACGCCGCTTTGCAAATATCGGCGATGTGATCGTAGTGTCTATCAAGGATGCGATTCCACGTGGTCGTGTGAAAAAAGGTGATGTTCACCGTGCGGTAATCGTACGGACCTCTTCCGGTTTGCACAGAGAAAACGGCGAAACCATTCGTTTCGATGGCAATGCTGTTGTTCTGATCAACAAACAGGGCGAGCCTATCGGAACCCGTATATTTGGCCCAGTAACACGTGAATTGCGTGGTAAAGGCTACATGAAAATTATTTCTCTGGCTTCCGAGGTGCTCTAAATGGCTCAGGCAAAATTGAAAATTAAAAAAGGCGACCAAGTTGTCGTTATTACAGGTAAAGACAAAGGCAAAACTGGTGAAGTCACTCAAGTTATGCCTGCGGAAAACCGTGTTATCGTGAGCGGTATCAACATCATGACCAAACACGCTAAGCCGACCCAATTCTCGGCTGGTGGTTTGCAAAAGATTGAAGCACCGATTCATGTATCTAATGTGGCTTTGGCTGATCCGAAATCCGGAAAACCAACCAAAGTCGGAATGAAAAAGCTGGATGATGGCAAAAAAGTACGTATTGCCAAAAAATCCGGTGAAACGATTGCTTAATGGATGGTAGGAAAATGACCGCTCAGGAAAAATACGTTCCAAAACTGGAAGAAAGATATAAAAAAGAGCTCGCTCCGGCTATGAAAGAAAGCCGTGGCTACCAAAACGTTCACCAGATCCCGAAATTGGAAAAAATCGTGATCAATATGGGTGTCGGCCAGGCAGCTCTTGACAAAAAACACATGGAAACAGCGCTGAAAGACCTGACAATTATCGCTGGTCAGAAGGCTGTTGCAACCAAAGCGCGTAAATCCAATGCGTCCTTCAAAATCCGTGAAGGCATGGCAATTGGGGCAAAAGTGACTTTGCGTGGCAAACGTATGTATGAATTTCTTGACCGACTGGTCACGATTGCGCTACCACGTGTTCGCGACTTCCGCGGCATTAACGGAAAAGCATTCGACGGCCGTGGCAACTATGCTCTGGGTATTAAAGATCACACGATCTTCCCTGAAATCAACTTTGATAAAGTTGAAGCAGCTCGCGGGATGGACATTATTATCTGTACATCGGCTCAAACCGATGATGAAGCAAAAGAATTGCTGCGCGGCTTTGATATGCCGTTCAGAAACTAGAATTTGAAAAGAGGACGAGAATGGCAAAAGTCAGTGCTGTAAACCGTAATGAAAAGCGCAAAAAAATGGCCAAACGTGATGCGGCCAAGCGTGCAAAACTTAAGGCAATGATCATGGATCGCGAATTGCCGATCGAAGAGCGCTTTGCACTCTCCGTTAAATTGGCTCAATTGCCAAGAAACGGCGCAGAAACACGCATCCGCAACCGTTGTGCTTTAACCGGTCGTCCACGTGCATACTATCGTAAATTTAGCTTGAGCCGTATTTCACTGCGCAAACTGGCCTCTGAAGGTCAATTGCCTGGTGTAACGAAGTCTAGCTGGTAAGAATTAGGAGATATTTGATCATGTCTATGAGTGATCCATTAGGAGATATGTTGACCCGCATCCGTAACGGACAGAGCGCTGCTCTGAAGCAAGTTGGGTGCCCTGCATCTAATTTGCGCGGAGCTGTTTTGGCTGTTTTGAAAGCTGCCGGTTATATCCGCGGTTATCAAGAAAGTGCAGATGACCGTGGTCACAAACAGTTTATCATCGACTTGAAATACAGCGAAGGTGAACCTGTTATCCGTGAATTGCACCGTGTATCCAAGCCTGGACGTCGTGTTTATGCATCCGCAACCGACATTCCACGTTACTACAACGGATTGGGTGTCACGATTGTGTCTACACCACGTGGTGTTATGGCTGATCAACAAGCTCGTGAAGAGAATGTTGGCGGTGAAGTTTTGTGCCAAGTCTTCTAATCGAAGATAAGTCACTCTTTGAATTGTAATTAGAACGAGGAAAATAAAATGTCTCGCGTTGGAAAAAACCCGGTCACAGTGCCTAACGGTGTAACAGTTGACCTGAAAGACCAGCAAATGAAAGTCAAAGGCCCTAAAGGCGAATTGACTTTGGCTATTCACCCGAAAGTCACCGTTCAGGTGGAAAACGGTTCTGTAACCGTTGCGCCGAACAACAAGGACGATCGTGAGAGCCGTGCATTGTGGGCAACTGTACAGCGTCGTATCACCAACATGGTGCTCGGCGTAACTGAAGGCTTCTCCAAAGACCTCGAAATCGAGGGTGTTGGTTACCGTTGCAACCTGCAAGGCAAAACCCTTGTACTGCAATTGGGCTTCAGCCATGACGTGCACTACCCTGTGCCGGAAGGTATTTCGATCGCAGTTGAAAAACAAACTGCAATCAAGATCACCGGTATCGACAAGGAACAAGTCGGTCAGGTTGCTGCTGAAATTCGCGGATACAGACCACCTGAACCTTACAAAGGAAAAGGTGTTCGTTATGCAGGTGAATATATCCTGCGTAAAGAAGGCAAGAAGAAATAATAATTAGGAAATAATGTAGGCAAGAAGGACGAAGATCATGCGTCAACCAGAAACAAATGCACAAAGACGGGCTCGCCGCGTACGCGCAAAACTGAGCCGTATCAATAAAGCAGAACTGCCACGTTTGTCCGTGCACCGTACAAACAACCAGATCTATGCACAAATCATTGATGATGTGCAGGGTGTAACATTGGCCGCAGCATCTACACTGGAAAGCGATATGCGCAAAACCGGTGGAAACGTAGCCGCAGCATCCAAAGTTGGTGCCTTGCTTGCTGAACGTGCAAAATCTG
This sequence comes from Alphaproteobacteria bacterium, assembly GCA_003245575.1. GTDB lineage: Bacteria > Pseudomonadota > Alphaproteobacteria > Micavibrionales > Micavibrionaceae > UBA1573. The sequence goes on from QKCR01000035.1 coordinate 8,547, forward strand.
CAAAAATTACCAAAGTGATGTTTGACCGCGGAAGCTTCCGCTATCATGGTCGCATCAAGGCTTTGGCTGAGGCCGCTCGTGAAGGCGGATTGGAATTCTAGGAAGGAATGGTGAATTAAAGATGGCTCGTCCTGATCGTAAACAACGCGAAGAGCGCGAAGAAGTAGAATTGAACGAACGCCTGGTTGCCGTCAACCGCGTTGCTAAAGTTGTGAAAGGTGGTCGTCGTTTCGGCTTCGCAGCTTTGGTTGTTGTCGGTGATGGTCGCGGTCGTGTTGGTCACGGCCACGCAAAGGCTCGTGAGGTTCCTGATGCAATTAAGAAGGCAACCGAACAAGCGAAACGCAACATGATCCGTGTAGCTCTTCGTGAAGGTCGCACTCTGCACCATGACGTTATTGGTCGCTATGGCGCAGGTCGCATTCAAATGCGTACAGCGCCTGCCGGTACCGGTATCATTGCTGGTGGTCCGCTTCGTGCAGTATTCGAAGCTATCGGAATTCAAGACGTTGTTGCAAAAACCATCGGGACAAACAACCCGTACAACATGGTAAACGCAGCATTCGAAGGCTTGAAAAGCATGGAAAGCCCACGCTCTGTTGCTGCACGCCGCAGCAAAAAAGTCAGCGAGATCGTTGCTAACCGCGATGTCCGCATGAAAGAAGCGAAAGCAGACGACGCATCTGAAGATGCAGAAGCTGCAGCAGAATAATAAGGAAGAGGATGATCTGAAATGGCACAAGCTAAAGCAAAAAAAGCAGACGCTTCTAAGAAGACGATCACAGTGACCCAGATCGGAAGCCCGATCGGTCGCCGTAAAGATCAGGAACAAACCCTCGTTGGTTTGGGTCTGAACAAAATGCACCGTTCCAAACAGCTGGAAGATACTCCTGCTGTACGCGGTATGATCTATAAAGTCAGACACCTTGTTTCTGTTACTGAAGAGTAATAGTCAGGTATAAGGCCAAAGAAGGATAAGAAAAATGAAACTCAATGAACTTCAGCCTCAAGAAGGCGCCGTAAAGAAAAGAATGCGCGTCGGTCGTGGGATCGGGTCCGGTAAGGGCAAGACCTGTGGTCGTGGTCAAAAAGGTCAGAAAGCCCGTACCGGTGTAGCTATCAACGGTTTCGAGGGTGGACAAATGCCGCTCTACCGTCGTTTGCCGAAATTCGGTTTCCACAACCATTTCGCTAAAGACTATGCAACATTGAGCCTTGCACAACTGCAAGCTGCTATTGATGCTGGTAAAGTTGACGCAAAAGAAGTTATTCATTGCAAATTGCTGATGAAAGCTGGCGTTGTTGCCAAGGCTAAAGACGGTGTTCGTCTCTTGGGTAACGGTGAGCTGAAATCCAAAGTGACCTTGAAAATCGCTGGAGCAACTGCTTCTGCTAAAGCTGCTGTTGAAAAAGCAGGCGGTTCTCTTGAAATCATCGTGCCTGAGGTCAAGCCGGTTGTTCGCAAGAAAGCAATTCCAGGACAAAAATAGTCCTAAGGAAGACAAAGAATTTTAAAGAGGCCGTAAGGCCTCTTTTCTTATGTACAATATATAAACATAAAAAATAAATTTACAGGATATCGATTATGGGCAGGGGCTCCACTTTTATACGTTTGAAACTTGTATTCCGAGGATGAAGCTGCCATAGTTCTTATATTACAAAAACGGAGGTACCCATGAAAAACGAATTCAATCATGCAAGACAAATCCCGAATGGTGATGGCATCACAGGTGACGAGACTTACAAGCCAAACAATGATGGCATCACAAAAGAGACACTTATTGCTGCCGAAGGCACAGGATGCGCCGTAACACAGGGGCCAGGAATTTAATTCATCAGCCATATAATCCGATATTGAAACCGCGTCATTTTACGCGGTTTTTTTGTGCCTATTGTTCTCTATCTCCGCTAGACATATGGCCCCCAATCCGCTACATAATTTGAGATTCAAATTACAAGGATAAATACAAAAATGGTATCAGCGGTTGAGCAACTCTCAAGAAACGCAAACTGGGGCGCTTTTGCTAAGGCAACAGAACTCAAGAAAAGAATTTTCTTTGTCATCGGGGCACTCCTCGTGTTCCGTTTGGGAACTTACATTCCTATTCCCGGTATCGACCCGCATGTATGGGAAGGAATCTTCCAACAAAAGAGCGGCGGCCTCTTGGATATGTTTAACATGTTCTCGGGTGGTTCCTTGTCCCGTATGACAATCTTCGCATTGTCAATTATGCCCTATATTTCGGCATCGATTATTCTGCAGCTGGCAACAGCTCTCTCTCCGAAACTTGAAGCCATCAAGAAAGAAGGCGAGTCAGGCCGTCAAAAAATCAACCAATACACACGCTATTTGACAGTACTCTTGGCGGGTATTCAGGCCTATGGTTTGGCTGTTGGTCTTGAAAATCTACAAGGCGCGCAAGGCTCGGCTGTGATTGATCCTGGTCTCTTCTTCCGTATTTCAACGGTTATCACAGTCATCGGCGGCACAATGTTCCTGATGTGGCTCGGTGAGCAAATCACATCACGCGGAATCGGTAACGGAACATCCCTGATCATTTTCGCAGGTATCGTCGCTGGTCTTCCTCAGGCATTGATCCAGACTTTAACGCTCGGTGAAAAAGGTCAGATTTCTTTCGTCGGTATTCTGATGATCTGTGCCATGGTGTTGGCAACAATCGTATTCATCGTGTTCATGGAACGTGCGCAACGTCGTATTCTCGTGCAATATCCGAAACGTCAGGTCGGCGCACAACAAATGACGCAAGCCTCACAAAACCACTTGCCCTTGAAGCTCAATATGTCTGGTGTTATTCCGCCGATCTTCGCATCATCCTTGTTGTTCTTGCCGATGACCATTGTGGGCTTCGCAGGTGTAGATGCCAGTGACAGCATCCTTTCGGACATCTCTCGCTATATGACGACGGGCCATCCTGTACACATGATTGCCTATGCATCTCTCATTGCATTCTTTGCATTCTTCTACACGGCTGTAGTTTTCAATCCGGAAGAAAATGCTGAAATGCTGCGTAAACATGGTGGATTTATTCCTGGCGTGCGTCCGGGTAAAAATACTGCAGATTTCTTGGATCATGTTTTGACACGTATCACAGTTCTGGGCGCAGCGTATTTGTGCTTTATCTGTTTGATGCCTGAATTCCTGATTGCGGAATATGCATTGCCGTTCTATTTCGGGGGAACCTCCCTGTTGATTGTTGTGTCTGTAACGATGGATACAGTCGCTCAAATCAACTCGCATATGCTGGCACACCAGTATGAAAGTCTGATCAAAAAAACGCGTTTGACCAAAGGGAGAAAATAACCGTGAATATCATTCTGATGGGCCCTCCGGGCGCAGGTAAAGGAACGCAGGCTAAAATTCTGGAAGAAACCAGAGGGCTAAAACAACTCTCGACAGGTGATATGCTGCGCGCTGAAATCGCAGCCCAAAGCCCCCTCGGTTTAAAAGTTAAAGAAATCATGGACGCAGGATCACTCGTCTCGGATGAGATCGTGATTGAAATGATTTCTCACCGCATCGAACAAGCGGATTGTGCAAAAGGATTTATTCTTGATGGTTTCCCGAGAACGGTTGCTCAAGCAGAAGCTCTGGACAAAATGCTGCATGAAAAAGGCAAAGACTTGAATGCTGTCATTCAGCTTTCCGTTGACGAAGAGGCTCTTCTGGCCCGTATCGAAAAACGTGCAGCCGAAAACGGCGGGGCAAGAGCAGATGATAACGCCGAAACCCTCAAAAAGCGTCTGGATGCTTACCGTGCGCAAACCGCACCAATCCTGCCATATTACGAAGGCAAGGGCATGCTCCAGACAGTGGATGGTATGGCGGACATTAATGTCGTGACTTCCAAGATTGCCGCGATTTTGGATAGCGCGGCATAGGAAATTCAAAGGGGAGGCGTTTGCGCCTCCTTCTCTATATCCGGGCCCAAAATGGCTTGAGCGGGTATATTTACATAATTGAAATAACTTTTTTTAAGTTATCCACAGAAAACTCAAGAAATATATTGACTCTAAGTGTTAAATGCTTAGTATGCGCTCATTCCAGAGCACAAAACCCATGTTTTGGCAAAGTTTTGCCTATGTTTTAGGCACTTTAAAAAAGCAAAATTTTGGCACTGGATGTTGGTATACGACCCGGCGTTTCGTATTGTTAAAAAACGAAATTTTACGGATCGGTTTGAAATCAAATAGTAACAAAAAAGGAGTCGTGAATGGCCCGTATTTCCGGTGTCAATATTCCTGACAATAAACGTGTGATCATCTCCCTGACATATATTCATGGGATTGGTCGCTTTAGAGCTGAAGAAATCTGCCGCGAAGTCGGTATTGATTTCTCTCGTCGCATGAAAGACCTGACAGAAGATGAGCTGAACCAGATCCGTAAAGAGATCGAAAGCGGCAAATACATGATCGAAGGTGATCTGCGTCGTGAAATTTCCCTCAACATTAAACGCCTGATGGATATGCAGTGCTACCGTGGTATTCGCCACCGTCGTGGTCTGCCGGTTCGTGGCCAGCGCACACGCGGAAACGCTCGTACCCGTAAGGGACCTGCGAAACCTGTTGCTGGTAAGAAAATCGTCAAGAAGTAATTAGGCTAGCAAGTAAGAGGATATTATCATGGCAGCAAAAGATACTAAAAAAGGTGGCGCGCGCAAAAAGATCGTTCGTAAGAACATTGCGATCGGCGTGGCGCACATTAACGCATCTTTCAACAACATCTTTATCAACCTGACTGACCCAATGGGTAACACCATTGCGTGGTCTTCTGCCGGTATCGTCGGCTTCAAAGGGTCTCGTAAATCGACACCTTTTGCTGCACAGATGACCGCTGAAGATGCTGGCCGTAAGGCACAGGAACACGGTCTGCGTGAAGTAGATGTTCTGATTAAAGGCCCAGGTGCAGGACGTGAGTCTGCCTTGCGTGCTCTGCAATCTCTTGGATACGTTATTCGTTCCATTAAAGATACGACACCAATTCCACACAACGGATGCCGTCCGCCAAAACGTCGTCGTATCTAATAGCTATTTCTTCCGGGGGAAAACTCTCCCGGAAAGAATTTGTTTTTGTCGTTAAGACACTAATGCATGGTGAAAGGGAAAAAGCATGCTGATTCAAAAAAACTGGCTCGAATTGATCAAACCAAACAAAGTTGAAGTTGAACACAAGAACGATAGCCGTAATTTTGGCAAAGTCGTTGTTGAACCTCTGGAGCGTGGATTTGGTCTGACGCTCGGTAACGGCTTGCGTCGTGTTCTGCTGTCCTCTTTGCAAGGTGCGGCTGTAACGGCTGTTAAAATTGCCGGTGTTCAACACGAATTCTCGACCATCGAAGGTGTTCGTGAAGACGTAACCGACATCATTCTGAACGTGAAGGCAATCGCTGTGCGTATGCACGTTGAAGGCCCAAAACGTATGCGCCTTTTTGCTGAGGGTCCTTGTGAAGTGACTTCCGGTATGATCGAAGCGGGTGCTGACATCGAAATCATGAACCCTGACCTCGTGATCTGCACATTGGATAAAGGTGCAACACTGGACATGGAAATGACCGTAAACACCGGTAAAGGTTACCGCCCTGCTGCGATGAACCGTCCGGAAGATGCACCTGTTGGCCTGATCCCTGTCGACAGCATTTTCTCTCCGGTTCGTAAAGTATCCTACGATGTAGAAGACACCCGTGTCGGACAAATCACCGACTACGATAAACTGACCCTGACTGTTGAAACAAACGGCGTTATCACAGCTGATGATGCAGTTGCTTTCGCAGCACGTATTTTGCAGGACCAGTTGCAAGTCTTCATCAACTTCGAAGAACCAAAAGAAGCACAAGTAACGGAAGAAGAGGAAAGCCTCCCATTCAACCGCAACCTGCTCAAGAAAGTCGAAGAGCTGGAATTGTCTGTACGTTCTGCCAACTGCCTCAAAAACGACAACATCGTTTACATTGGTGATTTGGTACAGAAGTCAGAATCCGAAATGCTGCGCACACCGAACTTCGGTCGTAAATCCCTCAACGAGATCAAAGAAGTTCTCGGCATGATGGGGCTGCACCTCGGTATGCAAGTTGAAGGCTGGCCTCCTGAGAACATCGAAGAGCTGGCACGCAAAATGGAAGATCCGTTTGCGCACTAGAAATTTTGGACTGGAGCCGGAGTATTTCCGGCTCTGATCCGAACAGGGCATTCCGCCCGCCCCCGAGGAAGAACGGCTGAACGAACAGCAAGTGTCATTGGGTTTGTAAGATGATTGTCCCGAACCGATAAAAGGGACGTCGCAACAAAGTAGAAAGGAAAAGACCATGAAACATGGACTGAAACAACGTAAACTGAACCGGACTTCTGCACACCGTAAGGCATTGTTTGCCAACATGGCTGCAGCATTGATCAAACATGAACAGATCATCACCACTGTTCCAAAAGCAAAAGAATTGCGTCCATTCGTGGAAAAGCTCGTAACCTTGGGTAAAAAAGGTGGGCTGTCTAATCGCCGCGCTGCGATCGCTACTTTGCGCGACGAAGCAATGGTTGCAAAACTGTTTGATACTTTGGCTCCACGTTATCAGGACCGTCCAGGTGGATACACCCGCGTTCTGAAAGCCGGTTTCCGTTACGGAGATGCAGCACCAATCGCTGTGATCGAATTTGTTGACCGCGATCCTTCTGCAAAAGGCCAAGACTCAGGTCCGGTCTTTACCGAAGAAGCAATTGAAGCTGCCGGTCAAGCTGACGAGACCTCCGTGCCTAAAGAATCCGTGAAAAAAGCTAACAAGAAAAAAGCTGAAGACAAAGCTGATGAAGCTCCAGCTTCTGAAGAAAAGCCAAAGAAAAAGGCTGCTCCTAAGAAGAAAAAAGCCGAAGACACAGCTGAATAATCGGTTTTTAGCTAATAAATTCAAAGGCCTCGCTCCAAAAGCGGGGTCTTTTTACATAGTTAATAATTTCTTGCATTTTTCTATGGGGGGGTATATAGTTCCCGCCATATTCCAAAGGCAAAAAAACAACAAGAGGTGTGAAATGGCCTTATCTGATATCGCAAAGTATCCATTAGTACAACGTGCAACCATCACACTGGCAACTGTTTTTGGTCTGTCTGCATGTGCTGTAGCCCCACCAACCTACACCAAAACAGCAGGCATGAAGCGCGTCGAAGTCGTCGAAGGACAATCCATGAATGCAACTGTTGAAATGGACCCATGTCGCCGTGCAGGGATTGAGCCAAAGCATATTTACGATGTAACTCCGCAGCAAGTTGCGGACAGAATGAACAACGGCGAAACCGTTGATTACCACCGTTCGGTATATTTGTTTATGCCGAAAGACAGTACATCCGGCTGGCAAACAGCACTCGGTGCTGTAGGGGGCGCTGTTGTTGGGAGTGTTGTTGGTAAGGCATTCGGCCTTCACGGTGGAAACCGTACAGGCGTCACAGTCGGTGGTGCGATTGCCGGAGGTGCTGCAGGTAGCGCAGTATCTGGTGAATCTCGTGTCGGCAACTTGATGGATAAAAAAGCTTGTGAAGAATATCTTGATGGCGAATTGAGTAAGATCGATGCAAAAGATCGTGATGTCCGTCCTTACGAAATCGCTCAAACACCTCGTGGCTACGACTACAGACAACAAAGACGGATTGTCCCACAAATTATCTGGACCAGATAAAAGGGTCTGCTACAGAATACCAAAACCCTGCCATGGCAGGGTTTTTTTATGGTCTGTGTGTGCCGATAACAGAACAGAAAAAACAATGTGGAGTGGGGCAAAAAAACCAAAAAAAACACATGACTTTGTCCGCACGGCGCGCAAAAATACAGGACTCAAAGGCCACAACCAAGGACTTCTCTCACGTGCAAAAACTCTATGCCATATTATTGATTCTCACCCTGGCGCTCGTTGATCAGGTCAGCAAGTGGTGGGTTATCGAAGTCTTTTTCCGCCCGCGCGTATTCGAGGCAGATGGCGCAAGCAAAGGCTTCATGGAATGGTTAACCACCTGGCCGCAAGATAAATTCCCGCCCGCGCGCTTTGAATGGTTTGAAAATCTGAATGTCGTCATGGTCTGGAATGAAGGAATTAGTTTCGGCATGCTCTCGAGCGATCACGCTTTCATGCCGATGGTCCTCTCTGTTTCGGCTCTGTTGCTGGCTTTAGGATTGTTTATCTGGCTATGGCGTACCCCGCATATGACGACAGCCCTGCCGTTGGCCATGGTGATCTCGGGGGCATTGGCAAATATATGGGACCGTATCCGGTTTGGAGCCGTGGCCGATTTTATAGATTTTCATGTCAAAGATTGGCATTACCCGGCCTTTAATCTGGCGGATTCCTGTATCGTTGTCGGGGTCTTGTGGCTGGCATTTGACGGAATGGTATTAGAAGCGCGTCGTATGGCAAAAAGCGAAGAAGAGCTTGCCAAAGAGGTCATCCCCGACCATATTGATGAGAATAAAGAAGGAAGCAATTAAAGATGTTCCGCCATATAGCACTCGGTAGTTTTTTTGTGGGATCATTGATCTCTCTCTCTGCATGCGAAACTGTAAAAGACGAATTGGGTTTAGCGCGTCATACGCCGGATGAATTCATGGTTATGAAGCGTGCCCCTCTGGAAGTTCCGGAAGACCTCGCGCATCTGCCAAAACCGCAGCCCGGCGCACAACGTCCTCAAGAAACTCCTGCATTAGCTCAAGCCAAACAAGCAGTAATCGGTCAGGACAGTGTCACAAAAACAGGACAAGCATCAGGTGCTGAACAGGCTCTCTTGATGAAAGCAGGTGCAGGAAAGAATACAGAAGATATTCGGGAACTCGTGAATAAAGAGGCCGCTGAACAGTCTGATACCAATACACCTGTTATGAAGAAGCTGCTGAACATCGGCAGTGACCAACCAGCCGCAACGATCGTTGATCCGGTTAAAGAAGCTGAACGTATTCAGTCTAACCAGAAATCAGGAACACCGATTACCACAGGCGAAACACCGACAATCAACGACTAAACTTTCGGGGGAAGAAAGAATGCTTGCATCAGGATTGCGCTCCGGTCTGATGGTTACTGCGTCATTGCTGATAATGACGCCTGTCGCACACGCGGCCTCATCTTGGGACACAACGCCGTCCTCGATACCTGGCGTATCGCAGGCACAAATCCCCGAAGGTCCTGAAAAAGTCTTTGGAGCCAAAACAACGACCCTTAATAACGGAATGCAGGTCGTTGTGATTGAAAATCATAGAGCACCAGTTCTAACACACATGGTCTGGTATCAGGTAGGATCCGCCGATGAACCGCGCGGAGATGGTGTATCAGGCGCAGCACATTTTCTCGAGCACCTGATGTTCAAGGGATCAAAAGCCATCGCACCTGGTGACTTCTCGAAACTGATCCGCGGTATCGGTGGAAACGATAACGCATTTACCAGCTGGGATTACACGGCATTTTTCCAATCCATTCCGTCGCAATATCTGAAGCAGGTTATGGCGTTAGAAGCTGATCGCATGATAAATCTCTCGATCCTTGATAAGGATATTGAATCAGAACGCGATGTTATCATCGAGGAACGTCGTATGCGGACAGACAATGACCCGAAGGCGCTTTTTTCGGAACAAATGCGTGCGACTCTGTTTGAAAACTCGGCTTACGCAGAACCGATTATCGGCTGGAAAGATGAAATGCCGAAACTCTCGCGTAAAGACGTGCTCGACTATTATAATAAATGGTATAGCCCTTCAAATGCTATTCTTGTGGTTTCCGGAGATGTCACATTTCAGGATGTTGTCTATTGGGCGCAACAAACCTACGGGAAAATCCCGTCGCATGCCGTCCCTGCGCACATCCGTCCGAAGACACCTGAGCGCACAGCAGAAATCCGTTTGACCATGCACAATGAAGATGTACGCCAACCTGTCCTGATGAAAGCTTGGATCGTGCCGTCTTTTATGGAGGATAAACACGCCTATTTAGGGCTGGAAGTTATGACAGAAGCCATCGCAGGCGGCGCCGCAACACGCCTGTATCAGTCATTGGTTGTCGAGCGGAAAAAAGCTGTGTCTGTCAGCCTGTCCTATGACGGAGATAATCGCGGACAAGGCAGCCTGTGGCTTTATGCGATGCCGGCTCCGGGGGTCAGTCTGGAACAATTGGAATCAGAAATTGATGTGGTCTTTCGTGAGATTGTCGGGAACGGAATTTCCAAAGAAGATGTCGAAAAAGCCAAGACTCGCCTGATAGATCAAGCGTTGTACGCGCGCGACAGTGTGGCAGGACCTGCCATGGTCATTGGTCAGGCATTGGCTATGGGGGCGACATTGGATGACATTGAATATTGGCCGAAAGAAGTCAGTGAGGTCACGCGCGAAGATGTCCAATCACTCTTTGATATTTACCTCAATCCGATTGCGCCGAAAAGGCTGCCTGTGACCGGACTTCTTCTGCCCAAAGAAAGTGAAGAAAAATGAAAAAATTATCTGTAACGATCTTTGTCATTGCAACATTGATGCTGCAAACAGCAGCTCAGGCATCTGTCCTCAATATCCAGACAGTGATTAGCGGTAAAGGTATTACGGCATGGCTCGTCGAAGACCCGACAGTTCCTGTTCTTTCTCTGCAATTCGCCTTTCTGGGGGCAGGTGCGATCAATGATCCGCAGGATAAACAGGGTGTTAGCCAACTTCTATCCAATACCATGGATGAAGGGGCGGGGGACATGGATTCAAAAGACTTTCAAGGAGCTTTGAATGATAATTCAATCTCTCTGTCTTTTTCGTCTTCGCGAGATAACTTTTCAGGATCACTTAAAACCCTGACCAAATATCAGGATACCGCCTTTGACCTGCTCAAGCTTTCTTTGTCTCAACCAAGATTTGATGAAGAAGCAATCGTACGGATGCGCGAAGCCAACATGGCTCGTATTCGCTCGAACATGAGCGATCCGGAATGGTTAGCGGCGCGTCTTTCAAATGCAGTAATTTTTGAAGGCCACCCTTATGCCAGAAATTCGGGCGGAACCTTAACATCTCTCCCGCTGATTACCGCGGATGATCTGCGCCAGAAACTTCAAACTCAGTTTTCAAAGAAGAACCTGATCGTGGCTGTTGCGGGAAATGTGACACCGCAAGATCTGGCCGTCTATCTGGATAAGGTCTTTGGGGATTTGCCGGATGAACCAACCTTGACATCTGTCGAGAAAGTAGTCTGGCCTCAAGAAGCGCGCACCATACAGTATGATAAGGAAATTCCGCAAACACAGATCGAGGTTGCATACCCCGGTATCGAGCGTACCGATGCGGATTATTTCGCTGGTGAAGTTATGAATTATATATTGGGCGGAGCAGGATTCGGCTCTCGTCTGACAGACGTTGTGAGAGAGCAGAATGGTTTGACCTACGGGATATTCAGTGGAACATCCGAAATGGATTATGCGTCTGTGTTTACAATCGAAACGTCAACGCGCGCAGAAAAAACAGAAGAAGTTCTAAAATTGATAGATCAGGAAACCTCCAAAATCGTCAAGAACGGTGTAACAGAAAAAGAACTGCGCGAGGCCAAGTCATATCTGCTGGGGTCTGTCCCTTTGAGTCTAACCTCAACAGATAGAATTGCATCCGTGATGCTGGGATTCCAGGCAGAACATCTTCCTGCCAATTATCTGGATATTCGGGAACGGGAGATAAAAAATGTCACACGCGAGGACATTAAGAGAAGTGCAGGTAAGATCCTGAATCCGGTTGCAAAAACGGTACTTTTATTAGGGAAACCATTGGAAAATGATAATATTCGGCACATTGAAACCTTGCCCGATATAGAATAAGCTCGAATAGTCACAATTCTGGGTTTAGAGCAGCGTTTTACGACCAATTTGAACCCCAAAACCCCACTTCTCCGACACTGCGTATTATCTGATTTTTAACTTAAAGAAGGGAAAATCAGGGAATGGAAGCAAATCCTGCGCAGGAGACACTCCCTCCCATCTCGCAAGAAGAATTGGATGAGGCTATCAAAAAGCACATCATGTTTGACAAGTGCAAACCTGGTGGCGCACGTGCGCATATCAAATTCAAATCTCTTGTTGGTCTATCTTTTCGGGGGGCAAATTTATCCGGCGCAGATTTCACAGGATCTGACTTGCGAAATTGCAATCTCTCCAAGGGAAAATTTCACGGAACAATTTTTTATGGCTGCAATCTTCAAGGCAGCGATATGTCGAGCAGTGATTTTACACGGGCAGATTTTCGTGGAGCTGATGTAACCGGTGCGAATATGAAGGAGTCGGATCTTGAGGGAGCTGATCTCCGACAAGGTGCACGCGTTATAACCCAGACGGAGTCAGGAGACTCGATTTCCACATCAAACGGCAAAACAACCTTCAAAGGGGTTGGTTTGGAGAATGCAAACCTGTCAAACGCGCGTGCGGCCATGGTGGACTTAAGCGACTCGGATTTAAAATCTGCGCGCATGGCACATATAGACTTATCTCAAGCGGACTTGCAAAATACCAATCTGACGAACGCCTTTATGGAAGGGGCAAATCTGGAAGAGTCAAAATTGAACGGCTCGATCATGGTTGGAACAAACACAGACGGCGCAAATTTTGAGGGCGCAATCTATGAGGAAGTTTTAACAGACGCACCACAAGGAAAAGTATTTGATTACACGGAAGAGGAAGACCCGCTGGTTAAACTTCTAAAGTCGCATAACACATGGCTGCAACATGCGGGGCAAAAAGGGAAACGGATTGACTTGACCGAATATGACATGAGAATGGTCAGGGATTTGGCTCGATATGCTTTGACAAATGTAGTGGCGGATCGGGCGATCTTTCAAGGAATGGTTTTGATGCGCGCCCAGATGCAATGTTGCAGCTTTCAGGACTCAGATTTTAGGGATGCCAAGCTTCAGGAGGCAGATTTAAGAGGGACGTCTTTCAGGACGGCAAAGCTGACCCGCGCAGATTTATCGAACGCAAACCTGTCCCCGTTGTTTTTCTCGGAGGACAGAAAACGTGCAACTGACTTAAGCCATGCCGACCTAAGTTTTGCAGATCTGAGCGGAGCAAATTTACAGGATGTCAATTTGAAGGGGGCCAATCTAAAAGGGGCAAATCTCTCGAAAGCAAACCTCATTGGCGCTGATTTGACAGAAGCGGACATGGAAGGTGCTGTTCTGGAAAAAGCAAAGTTAAGCTAAAAATATTTCTCTCTCCCCCTCTTGCATTCTGGACAGAAAAGGATTTCTCTATACGAGAATGGCTGCTCGCCATTTAACTCTCTTGAAAAAACAATATGTCTATGGAGGACATGATATGAACAAACTTTCTCTCTTGGCCGTTTTGGCTCTCTTCGCATTCGCACCGGTAGCAGCACATGCTGATGACCACATGGCCGCTACTGAAGAAGTTGCAGCTCCTGCAACCGAAGAAGCAGCACCTGCTGAAGTTCCTGCTGACGAAGCTGCTGCAGCTGAAGAAGCAACAACCGAAGAGGCAACAACCGAAGAAGCAGCTCCTGCTGAAGTTCCTGCGGAAGAAACACACGCCGAATAATTTTCGACTATAATCTTTGAAGACCCGTCCGGCCTCGCGCTTGGGCGGGTTTTCTTATTGAAGAATAAGCGATTTTTTGACGCTTTTTTGACTCTTGGGCGCGAAGCTGATAAAACCCCCGCATGACCCCATCCGCCCGTATTAAAGCCGTTCTGGATCTTCTGGAACGCATCGAAAAAGCCCCCATTCCAATGGACCTGACCATTGGAGACTACATGCGTAACCGCCGCTATATTGGCTCGAAAGACCGCGCCTATATCGCAGAAACAACCTACGCAGTTGTGCGCCACCACGCGCGTATTATGTGGGGACTGGAACAAATCGGCGCGGAACAATCCCCCCGCTCGCGCCTGATTGCATACTTGGCTATTCAGGATGCCGAAACAGTCAAAGATTTATTTGACGGCACAAAACACGGCGCAACAGAATTAAATGCCGATGAACTGAAACTGGTAGAAAACTTCCC
>QKCR01000157.1 GCA_003245575.1 Alphaproteobacteria bacterium
CTGTCTTGTCAGGGCTATATTGCGTTGCAACAGAGAATATAACAGAAAATCTTGGAAAATATGAAGAATTCCGGTCTCTGGGGCATTTACGTTTCAGGGCATTCAAAGTATGTTGAGTCTGTTTCAGATTGACGGATAGTTCAGTGTGAAACAGTACGTATGCACCAAAAATAATTCTCCGGAAGCAGAGGCAACATGGCGAAAAAAAGAATAGGTATTTTAACCAGCGGTGGTGATTGTGCAGGTCTGAACGCAGCGATTCGGGCTGCTGTGCACAGAGCCGATCTCTTGGGTTGGGAAGTTTATGGAATTTTAGATGGGACGGCGGGCTTGCTGTGTGATCCAATCCAGTACAAAGTTTTAACACCGGATATGTTTGACAACTATGTCATGCGTATGGGCGGTACGATTTTGGGTACAACCAATAAAGGTAATCCGTTCGCATATCCGATGCCGGATGGAACTGTAAAAGACCGTACAGATGAAATTATCAACGGTTTTAAGAAGTTGGGCCTTGAAGCCGTTATCGGCATAGGTGGAGACGGTAGCTTCGCAATTTTAAGAAAACTCGCGATGCAGGGAGGTATCCGCATGGTGGGTATTCCTAAGACCATCGATAATGATATTGGTGAAACGGAAACATCAATCGGCTTCGATACGGCGGTTTCGGTTGCGACAGAAGCGCTTGATCGCTTGCAACCGACTGCGGCATCTCATGATCGTGTGATGGTTTTGGAAGTGATGGGACGTGACGCTGGACATATCGCATTAACCGCCGGTATTGCAGGTGGTGCAGATGTGATCCTGATTCCTGAAATCCCGTATAAAATTTCCAGTATCGCCAAGAAAATATCCCAAGTAAAAGAGGGAGGCCGCAACTTTGCTTTGGTGGTTGTCTCTGAAGCCGTCAAAACCCTTGAAGGCGAGAGTGCACAAATGAAGTTTAGTGACGGTCAGATGCGCTACGGTGGGATTGGCCACTATATCGGAGACCAGATTTTCAAAGCAACCGGATCAGAAACACGTGTGACAGTCTTAGGACATGTCCAACGCGGAAGCTCCCCGACATATAACGATCGCTTGATTGCGTCTGCTTTCGGTGTGCGCGCAGTTGATCTGATCGCTGAAGGAAAGTTTGACCGCATGGTTGCATGGAAAAACCGTGAAGTTGTCGATGTACCGATTGAAGCTGCAATCGCAGCCTATCAGGCAATCGATGTAAATAGTTCATTGATCCATACTGCCAGAGCATTGGGGATTTCACTGGGAGACGAAGTTTAATGCTATATGTCCAGCAGTCGCTATCATCAGATGAAGACATCATCTATGTAGCTAAATTTCATTGGTTCTATGATTTTCAAGCTATTATGGCGATTGTCTGGGGAACATTCTTCGCGCTCTCGTTGTTATTCGCTGTGCAGTCGCTTGTGGCACACTTGCCTGTGTCGGTTTCTGTGTATTTGTTATCCTATTCTTTGGAACCGGATGACGGCTGGCTGACGATTATTCGCAAGATGCACCCGATTATTAAGTTCGCCGCTTTGTTCATATTCATTCTCGGATTGTGGCGATTTGCACACATGATGGTTATTAAAGCGACCACAGAAATTGTTGTGACCAGTAACCGGATTATCTTCAAAAGAGGACTAATCGCGCGAAATGTAGGGGAGATGAGCATCGACAGGATCGAGAGTGTCTCTGTTGTCCAGTCTTTCTGGGGACGTATTTTTGACTTCGGACGCCTGATCGTACACGGGATGGGGGTCGGGGAAATGATTATGCCGAACCTTGCCGAGCCGATCAGATTTCGCAAGGCAATCGAGAAAGCACGAAACGGATAAGTAGATACAAATAATTCGCAATCCTGTCAGAGGAGCAAGCTATGGTACGAGAAGACATTCTATCAAATCCGAATTATGATTTGCCTGATAAATTGCGTGAGGGGGAAAAGATCCTTGTAAAAGGTGTCGTCTCGAACGCCATTTTCTGGAAAGCTGTTGCCGTACTGGTTATTGCATTTCTATTTGGTCTATTGGCCGCCCCGCTGGGATATTTCTTGTGCGGTGTGTCCATTCTGACATTTACATACGCGTTCATTTTGAAATCCATTTTGCTTTTGGTTGTCACTAATCAACGCGTGTTTTTCCGTTCGGGTATTGTCAAAATTGATACGGTTCAGGTTCGATTGGATCGCATTGAAAGTATCGAAATTCAAAGAAATATTGTCGGACATTTCCTGAATTATGGAACAGTTGTTTTGACGGGAACAGGTTCTCGTTATTCCTATATTCCTTACTTGGCAAACGCTGCGCAGGTTCGAAATATTGTGGACGACATCCTTTATAAGAAATCTCAAAAAGTCATGAAGGTTCAAATAGAGAACCCCAAAGACGTCAAGGAAGAAGTGTCCGAAGATAAATAGTATAGAGGGTCGAAAAAATGAAATGGGATAAAACAAATCTGGTCAGTCGTTACGTAACAGAAGGACCAAAGAGTGCGCCGCACCGGTCCTATTACTATGCAATGGGCATGACCGAAGAAGAAATACATCAACCGCTAGTTGGTGTGGCCACATGCTGGAACGAAGCAGCTCCATGTAATATTGCACTTCAACGTCAGGCCCAATCTGTCAAAAGAGGTGTATCTGAAAACGGCGCAACGCCAAGAGAATTCACAACCATCACTGTAACTGACGGAATTGCCATGGGCCATGAAGGGATGCGCTCCAGTCTTCCGTCGCGCGACATAATTGCAGACTCTGTCGAACTAACGATGCGCGGGCATTGCTATGATGCGCTTGTGGGGCTTGCAGGATGTGATAAGTCGTTACCGGGGATGATGATGGTTATGGTGCGCCTCAACGTGCCGTCTGTCTTTATGTATGGGGGATCAATTCTTCCGGGAAAATTCCGTGGGCAGGACGTGACAGTAATTGATGTTTTCGAAGGTGTTGGGAAACATGCGACAGGTGAATTTTCTGATGCGGACCTGAAAGAAATGGAATGCGTAGCATGTCCTTCTGCGGGCGCTTGTGGGGGGCAATTTACAGCCAACACGATGGCATGTGTATCAGAAGCAATCGGTCTGGCATTGCCGAATTCTGCAGGCGCGCCCGCACCTTATGAAACACGTGACGAATATGCAGCAGCTTCGGGAAAGGCTGTCGTAGAACTGATAAAGAAAAATATCCGCCCAAGAGACATCGTAACACGTAAATCATTGGAAAATGCAGCCATGATTGTGGCCGCAACGGGGGGATCAACAAACGCAGCTCTTCACTTACCTGCCATCGCACACGAGGCAGGCATTAAATTCGATTTGCATGATGTCTGTGAAGTGATGCGCAGAACGCCATATCTCGCCAGCCTGAAACCGGGTGGAAAATACGTCGCAAAAGATTTGTTTGATATTGGTGGTGTATCGGTTGTTTTGAAAGAACTTCTGAAAGGTGGTTATCTGCACGGAGATTGTTTGACAGTGACAGGAAAAACAATCGCAGAGAATCTCGAGAATGTAACTTTCCCAGAGGGGCAGGACGTCGTTGTCCCTATTACCGCACCTCTTTCTATGACTGGTGGTGTTGTTGGACTAAAAGGGAATTTGGCACCTGATGGGGCTATCGTAAAAATTGCAGGCATGGAGAAACTGGTTTTTGAAGGACCTGCAAGATGCTTTGACTCGGAACAGGAATGCTTTAACGCTGTGCAAAACAAAGAATACAAGGAAGGCGATGTTCTGATTATCCGCTACGAAGGTCCAAAAGGTGGCCCCGGAATGCGTGAAATGCTCTCAACAACTGGCGCGCTTTACGGTCAGGGAATGGGTGGTAAAGTCGCTCTCATTACAGACGGACGTTTCTCGGGTGGTACACGCGGCTTTTGTATTGGTCACGTAGGACCGGAGGCTGCAATCGGCGGCCCTATCGGACTGCTAAATGATGGTGATATTATTCGCATCGACGCAGAAAAAGGCACTTTGGATGTGATGCTCTCAGACGCGGAGCTTGAAGTACGTCGTAAAAATTGGAAGCCAAGACAAAACAGATACCAATCAGGTGCGCTTTGGAAATATGCACAATTGGTTGGGCCTGCCGTCAACGGCGCAGTCACACACCCGGGCGCAGAAGCTGAGGAGCACATTTATGCAGATATTTAAATCTCGGACCAGATTTTCAAATCTCTTGCTGGGGTCGGTATCCTGTTTATTTCTCTCCACTATTTTCTCTCCTGTGGTTTTCGCACAAGATGAAGCTCTAGAGCCGGGAACGTCGCAAAAGGCCGTAGTGTCTGGTTCTCTTCACCACATAGAAAACCCAGCATTGCTCTCGGCAATTAAATCTGGAAAGGCAGGAACGGTTCGCCTTGCAGACAAGGCTGGTTTGCTTAATTTCTACGAGAAAAACGGCGGAGAATTTCTTTGGGTCAAGAATGGAAAATTCACAAAAGATGCTAAAGAAATTTTTGATCTGATCCGTGATTCCTATTCTCACGGAATGAATCCCGAAAATTATTACCGTGCACAAATCTCTCAGATTATTGACGGAAAGTTTGATGATGATACGCATTCTATAAATGCTGAATTGATTTTTTCTTCTGCGGTTGTGCGTTATGGGGGAGATATATCGGGTATGCGCGTATCTCCGAAGGCAGCCGAGGAAGATTATAACTCATGGTCTAAGGGGGTTGCAGCAGATTCTCTACTCTCTGTTCTGGAAAAATCATCAGACCCTGCAAGGGTTCTGGAGCTTTTGGCTCCACAGGATGATGTGTATCAATCTTTGAGAAAAGAGCTCAAGAAAACTCTGGATCAATATGCAGAAGATGCAAAGTCCAGAGGAGTAGGAATTTCCTATTCAGGCGTTCTAAAGCCAGGTCAGTCTCATGAAGTTGTTGCCCAACTTCGTAAGTATTTCAAAATCGGTGATGGAAATAATCTGAACTATGACACGCGACTTGAAGAGGCTGTTATAGAGTTCCAGAAGCTTCATGGCATCGGTGCAGACGGAATTATTGGACCAAGAACAATTAAATCTATCAACGAAGGTCCAAAAGACAGGTTGGTTAAGATCATTGCAAATCTGGAGCGTCGCCGCTGGGTCAGGCGGCCGTTACCTAGCCGCTATGTAGAAGTGAATATTCCTGAGATGTGGCTGCGCGCCGTTGATAAAAACGAAACTGTTTTTGAAATGCCAGTTATAGTTGGTCGTAAAAAACGCCAGACGATGAGCTTTGTCGATGAAATCGTAGGTGTCCGTTTTAATCCGTCTTGGTATGTCCCTGATACAATCAAAAAGGAAGATTATCTTCCGGCTCTTCAAAAAGATCCGATGGCATTGTCTGAAAAAGGAATAGCCTTCCGTGTAAAAGCAGAGGATGGATCTGGGATGGTTGAAGTTCCTCCTGAGGATATTGATTGGCAAAACATGACGCAGGCCGATCTAAAGTCTGTTCAGATGGTCCAAGGGCCGGGAGCCGCGAATGCGCTCGGCAAAATCAGAGTTCTGATGCCGAACAGATATGATATTTATCTGCACGACACGAATGCTCCCAAGCTTTTCAAAAAAGATGACCGTGCCCAAAGTTCAGGTTGTGTAAGGATGTCAGAGCCTCGTCGTATGGCCAATTTTATTCTGGGAAGAAATAAAGGTTGGTCAGAAGATCGACTGGATTATTACCTCGGAAAAGAGAAGACCTTAGAGATTACTGCAGAAACCAAAACCCCAGTTTACCTATTTTATTACACAATATGGAAAAATAATGAGGGGGAAATTATCTTCGGACCGGATATTTACGGCCAAGATGAAAAACTGGTCAACTTACTGAAAAATAACGGGCAAATTGATTTCCCGATGATTTGAAGTAAATTTGATAATATCAAAGTAAAACTAAAACTTCTTGCACTGCGCAGCCAGCTTTCCTAAAATAGAATTATCAGGGGATAATTCTCGTCCTCTTAGTCTGTTCAGTTTCTGATACTTTTTTGATTTGATAGACATGACTTAATTTACTTTATGCATTGCATATTGTACTGAGAAGCACTTTAGTTTTAACCGACCCGAAAAGGTGACGAATGTCCTTTCTAGATTCTGGTACTGAGTCCTTGCTGAGCCGCCGCAGCTTCCTAACAGGCGGACTAACTCTGTCTATGTCAGCCCTGATTTCTGTAAGTGCCAAACCGGCTTTGGCTCTTCCAAGCGGTGGTGCATAC
>QKCR01000053.1 GCA_003245575.1 Alphaproteobacteria bacterium
TCCGGTTCTTGATGAAGTTAAAGCAGATGAAGGTTTCGAAGCGGCTTTATCCAAAGCTCTGGGTGATACCATTATGGCTTCGACAGAGTCTGATGCGCCTGCCGTGTGGTCGGGTATCGGCTCCGCTGATAACTCCCCTTCTTTCCCCGCCGGTGTTCAGGCTTTAGCTCCGCATATCAAAGCACCTGAGGCCTTGGGAATTGCACTTTCTTATATCGGCTTTGTTGAGGACGATGCACAAGGCGAAGCTGCTGCATCACACTTGAAACCGGGGCAATCTATTGTGTCTCGCGAAGGTGCTTATTGGCGTTGGGATGGTCTTCGTATTCGCGCGAAGGCAATGGACCGTAATGCTATTCGACTCAAGAACAAGAACCGTTTGGAAGAATTACAAAGCGAATTGCCTGCGGCCCAATCAGCTTCTGATACTGCAGAAGAATCTCTGCGCTTGGCCCAAGCCCACGTTCAGGAATGCCGTCAGGCTGTTCAGAGTGCAGAGCAGGAAGCTCGGACAACCGACCGTAATTTGGCGAACAAGCGAACAGAACTGCAACGTGCTATCGAAAAACGGGCCAGCATGGATTCGGAAATCGCGAAGCAGGAAGAAGCTCTTAGCCTTGCCGGTGAAGATATTGAACGTTTGGAAGCTGCGGTCTTTACCCACCAAACGTCTTTACAATCTTTTGATGACGAAGCTCTGGCGAAGCAAAATCTTGAAGTTGAGCAACGCAAACTTGCCTTGGCTGCGGCACAAGCCGCGTTAAGCGAGGCTGCTGCGGCTTTGGAAATTTTCCAGCAAGGTGTCCGTCGTCGTGAGGCTCGTCTTCGTGCAATCGCCGATGAACGTATTAACCTGAATAACCGTGCCATCCGTGCCAAAGATCGTTTGCAGCAGTTGAACGAACGTGAAGCAGGTCTTAAAACAAAGCTGGATGAAATCACATCACGCCCTGAAGAAATCGCGCAGCAGCGCATGGCGTTGCTAGATAACCTCAAGACCATGGAAAATGCCAAGAATGATGCCTCGGATGCATTGGCATTGGCGGAAAAAACATTGGCAGAGACCAACCACGAACTGAAAGTTTCAGAAGGTCTTTTGATGGAGACCAGAGAAGCCCGTGCGAAAGCTCAGGCTACTATGGAAGCCGCAAGTGGTTCTATCGAGATTATTCGTCAATCCATTGAGGACCAATTCTCGATGACTCCTGATGAGTTGTGGACCGCTTCTGAAATGGACCTCGAGAAACTCAATTCCGAGCCGATTGACAAAATCCGCGGAAAACGAGATCGTTTAATTCGTGAACGTGACGGCATGGGGCCAGTTAACTTACGTGCAGATGTTGAATCTCAAGAAGTTGAGCAGCAATTAGCCAAACTTTCTCAGGAACGCGGTGACCTTACTCAGGCGATTGAAGAGTTGCGTGGCGGTATTCACAAATTGAATAAGGAAGCACGTGAACGTCTGCAACAGGCATTCGATACTGTTAATGCACACTTCCAGACATTATTTACACGTCTGTTTGGTGGTGGAACAGCTCATTTGGCATTCGTTGACTCTGATGATCCGTTGGAAGCTTCCCTAGAAATTTTTGCACAGCCACCGGGTAAATCTTTGCAATCCTTGTCGTTGTTGTCAGGTGGTGAGAAAACCATGGCGTCGACAGCGCTTATCTTTGCAATGTTCCTGACCAACCCTGCCCCGATCTGCGTCCTTGACGAGATTGATGCGCCTTTGGATGATGCGAACGTAGATCGCGTCTGCACAATGCTTGAAGAGATTGTTCAGAAATGTAAGACACGATTTATTATCATTACTCACCACCGCTTAACGATGGCGCGTATGGATCGTTTGTATGGTGTTACCATGGCTGAGCGCGGTGTCTCTCAATTGGTCTCTGTTGATCTGCAAGGAGAACTCGACTTTCTGGACGCAGCGGAATAATCCGCTGCCCCAATCTTTATAATATTCTTTAGAGCCGCCTAAGCATGAAGGGCGGCTTTAATTATGTCGTATGGAATGTCCGGTGCACGAGATACATCCGGTTTGTTCTTTACAATCTGATCGACATAGGCCTTATCAAACCCATTTCCGATCGCAATGTTAGCAAGTCGCTTGATACGGTTTTCCGTTGTCGGATGTGTAGATGTTAATGTCTTCCACATTTTGCTGAGCCCTGATCTTTTGGGGACATTGCCATGAAACATTTTATCGAGACTTTTCTCTTTTAACGCTTCCAGCTTTTGTAATGATGTAATCAGTGAAATTGGATTTCCACCCAGCTCTACAGCTACACGGTCTGCTTGATATTCATTGCTTCTGCTCAATAAGCCTGATGCAATTTTAAAAGCCATACCTATAGAATGGCTCGCCACTAAAATCGTTCCCGCGGCGGGGCTTTGTACAGCTACTCCGGCAACAACCGCACAAGTTGCCAACGTCTTGAGCTGATTTTTCATTTGAGCCTTGTTAAATTCTCCTCTTTCTGTCAGGTGATGATTTTCAGTAGTCAGCAAACCTTTTCTGTCGACTATTCTTCCCAGGATTTTTGTTCCGTAATGTCCACCAACCAATGTTGTAAGAGCATTCACAACACCAATTGATAGCATGCTTGCGATGGACGCCATAGAGTTTGAAACCCTTGCGAATGTCGTCACAATTGATGTCGGAATTTTTGCCCAGCTGTGTTTTGCTTTCAGGTGTGCAAATTCGTGCGCAAGGACAGCTTTCTCTTCATCATTGTCCAATAGCTCCAGCAATTTTTTTGAAATCATCAGTGCAGGTTTGCCAAATCCCATGGCGGCTGCATTTGGTGTTCTTTTCAATTTATCGAAGACTTCTCCGACTTTATAAAAAGTCTCTTTCTCTTTTTTATCCTTGGCTTTGTTATGATCGACATCAAAATCATAGAGCTTGACCTCGCCGGGCTTGAACCCTGCCTTGTGACTGAGATCATTCATTATATCACCGAGTAAGGGAGAATATTCGTATGATTGTCTGTGCTCTTTGAGCATGGTTTCAGACACATTTCTGAAATTGTATAAAATTCCCAAAAGTCCTGCAGCGGCAGCGGCGCCGATTGAGAAAGTCCATGGGCCACCCATGGTAATTGAAATTGCGGTGAGCCCTGCTGTGACGGCATAATTTGTGGCAAGGGCTGCCCAGTTACGAAATTTATATATACTCATTTCCATGTACCTTTTTTGTTTTTGTTATTGGGTACACATCTCCTCTGCCGCATTTGCATGCGGGCGCCGTCTGTTTTCCTTTCTGTGATGTTTGTTAAGTGGCTTTAGGGATATACTTCCCTAAATACGGATGTGATAATCCGGAGGGTGATCCTTTTTCAGCGGGAGAACTGCAATCGGAACGCCTTCTATTTTCTGGATGTTGTTAGCCCCGACCGTGACGCGATTGCAGGCGTCATATAGTCTTTTCTTGTAGAACTCATATGACATCATAGCGTTAACGCTGTTGTGGGGATTTTCTACCATCTGTACAATGGGAGACTCTTCTGGTAGCTCTTGATAATTCGCCGATACGATATTTGTTGCAGGGCACAATGCCTCTGTTACGGCGATTAACACTGGTGCGATGGCGTGGGTGAAAAAATGGTACGTCATATGCATATATATAGAAGATCATATTTATATATATAAAAACAAGGAAAATATGTCAGAAGACCTTAAAAATATACAAAACCGTCTCAGCGACCTTAAAAAGGACCTTGGGCGACCTGACGAATCAGAAAAACAGCAAGTTCGAGATGATAAAACAGATTTAGGACGGGCATATGAGCTTATCGCAACTCCGATTGTCTGCGGCGGTATCGGAATCGGGATTGATTACCTGGCAGATACCCGCCCTGTTTTCTTTATAGGCCTTGCTTTTCTTGGTGTTTTAGCCGGTTTTTGGGCCATTTATAAATCGAGCCAAAATATCGCAACCCCACTTGATTCAAAACGGTTGCAAGATAGTCAAAAAAAGGCTAAACAGAGCGCGAATTTCGATGAAAGCGGACTAAACTAGAATAGCTTGACCAAAGAGGATTTATATCTTGGCCACTCACGATCCGATGCACCAGTTTCAAATCCAGCCGATTGGCGAACGATTGATATTAGGTGGCGTAGACCTTTCTTTCACTAACTCTTCCCTATGGATGGTCATTGGGGCTGTTTGCTCCCTGATTCTTCTCGGAGTAGCCTCCAGCAGAAAATCCATCGTGCCGGGTCGCCTTCAATTGGTCGGCGAAGAGATTTATGGGTTTGTTGAAAATCTGATTACCGACAATATCGGTCAAAAGGGTAAAGAATACTTCCCGCTAATCTTCACATTATTCATGGTTGTGATTACCGGAAACATGTTGGGAATGGTCCCATACTCCTTTACCTATACCAGCCATCTCGCTGTTACTGCTGCCTTGGCTTTATTGGTATTCTTTATTGTTCTTATTGTCGGAATTGTCCGTCACGGAACCCACTTCTTCCACTTATTTGTTCCACCGGGAGTCCCCGGATGGTTGTTGTGGCTGGTCGTTCTGATTGAGCTTGTCTCTTTCGTCAGTCGTCCAGTGACATTGTCGGTTCGTTTGTTTGCCAATATGGTGGCCGGACACGTTCTGATGAAAGTTATTGCTGGCTTTGCTATTATGTTTGCAACTATGGGCGGCGTTGCTTGGGCCGGATCCTTGCTGCCTGTTGCTTTTAATATCGTTATGATCGGATTTGAATTCTTCATTGCCTTTATTCAGGCGTATGTGTTTGCGGTTTTGGCTTGTATCTATCTGAAAGATACGATCGAAATCGGGCACTAGTCCAGCAATGTAGAATAAGAAATTTAACTCACGTCAACCAAAGAAAAAGGAACGTAAAAAATGGAACTCGAAGCTGTAAAACTGTTGGCTGGTGCGATTGCTCTTCTGCCTTTGGCCGGTGTGGCCCTGGGTCTGGGTAAAATCTTCGCAGCTTATAACGAAGCTGTAGGTCGTAACCCAGGCGCTGCTGAGCTGCTGGACAAGAAATTCATGTTCACATTCGCTGTGACAGAAGCTCTTGGTATTTTCGCTTTGCTGATCGCTTTCTATCTGGTTTTCGCCTAAGTCGAGCCAATAGTCAGTTAGGTCAAACCCAATTAAATAAGGGCTATCCGTATGTCATTTACCAGATACGCATCCGCATTTCTTGTATGCTCTCTTCTCCCGCTTCAGCAAGCTTTTGCTGAAGAGGCAGCTGAAGTTGTACATCCTGCTGAAGGTCAACTTTTTGAAATGGTTGAAACTCAACAGGAAGAAATTGCTGCTCATCATGGTGGCGGCGGGTTGCCCCAGTTTGACCCTACCAGCTGGCCAAGCCAGATTTTCTGGATGTTGGTTGTTTTCGTCGTACTATATACGATTTTCTCGAAGGCTATCCTTCCTGCGATCAGTGGTACGCTTGAAAATCGTCAACAGCATATTGATACGCATATTGCCGACGCAGAGCGTCTGTCCAAAGAGGCAGAGCTTATTGAAGCAGAGCTTAAAGCTGCTTTGAAAGATGCCGGTCAAGCTGCGTCTCATGAAATCCGCTCTGCTGAAGATGAGGCTAAAACCCGTATGGATCAGGCCTTGTCTTCTTTCAGAGAAAGATATGATAACGAAATATCTTCTGCTGAAAATCGTATTAGCGGTGCGCGTGACCAAGCTATGCAAGATATGAATAAAATTGCAGCCGAATTGGCAGCGCAGGCTGCTCAAAAGTTGGCAGGCATTTCAGCAGATGCGTCTCAAGCAGAGTCTGTTGTTCTCTCTCTCAGCAGCAAAGTAAAAAAGGCCGCTTAGGCATAAAGGATAATTGAAATGGCACAGTATTTTCTCGAAGATCCGACATTATGGGTGTTACTGTCTTTTATCGCCTTTATGGTTCTGGCATTTGTTCTGGGGCGCCGTTCTGTTCTGGGTATGATGGATGCCAAGATCGAAAAAATTCGTCAGCAAATTTCTTCTGCTGAAACTTTGAAGTCTGAAGCAGAATCCCTTCTCTCTCAATATAAAGCCAATTTGGCTAATGCATCTTCCGAAGCTGAATCAATTATTGCGAAAGCGAAAGCTCAAGCAGCAGACTTCCGCAAGCAGGCAGAAGTCGAGTTTGATGAAACGATTGCTCGTCGTGAAGATATGCTGAAAAGCCGTATCGAGCAGATGGAGCGTTCAGCAGTGGATGATATTCGTCGCTATGCTGCCGAGCTTGCCGTCTCTGCTTCTACCGAGATTATCTCTCAACGATTGTCATCGGCAGATGCTACACGTTTGGCAGATCAAAGCATTCAACAAATCTCCGAGAAACTGAACTGATACAACTCCCTCCTCCTCCCTGTTTATTAAACGGGCATATCTGGCGCGGTATGCGGGTCGGTTTGTTGGGAGGGTCGTTTAATCCTCCGCATGAAGGACATCTTCACATATCAGAAGTGGCCCTTAAATCATTGGGGCTGGATGCCGTTTGGTGGCTGGTTACTCCGGGTAATCCATTAAAATCTAAAGCAGGACTACCGAGTGTTTCAGAGCGAATGAAATATTGCCGTTCTCTTGTTCACGACAGGCGGATTATAGTTTGCGATCTGGAAAGTAAATTCGGGACTGCACGGACCATTGATACTGTTCCGCGATTGATTGAGTCATTTCCTTATACTGATTTTGTTTGGTTGGCAGGAACTGAAATTGCGCATGAATTTCATCGTTGGTACAAATGGCGCGATTTGATACGCCTGCTCCCGTTCGCGTTTATCGGTCGTCCGACGGTTGATCGAGTCGTACGCAATACAGTTATCCATAACTCAAGGGATTTAAATCATCATTATCCTCGTTTCGGAAGTCAGCCTAAACTTGTAAAAGGCCATATTTACTGGATTTTGTCGGAATCGCGCATTGCACAATCTTCAACAAATCTTAGATCTCAAAGAGGCTGATTTGAACTTGCCCTCCAAAAAGCGTATAATTAAAGAGATGGAATTAAGTCTTATAAATAGGCCTTATTTTTTAATTTACCAAAATTCTGCGACTTGCTATAACAGCCGCCAGGGAACACTTGTTTCAGGCGGCCTTTTACTGTGCTTAATGCTGAGTATGTGTTTCAACTTAGGAAAGGAGAATGCAACCCTTGGGTACGCATCTTGAATCCGGTCAGCCTAGTCCGGAAAATTTGAAGGATCTGATTGTACAAATCCTTGATGAAAATAAGGCAGAAGATATTGAAGCTATTGATCTGAACGGCCAATCCTCATTGGCAGACTATATGATCGTTGCCAGCGGTACATCATCCAGACAGGTTGCTGCTTTGGCAGGAAAGCTTGATGAGAAGCTTGGTCCAATAGGTTACCCCGCCCTTCGTGTTGACGGATTACCAACAGCCGATTGGGTTGTTGTTGACCTCGGGGATGCCATTGTCCATCTTTTCCGTCCGGAAGTCAGAGACTTCTACAATATAGAAAAGATGTGGCGTCAGGAGCTTCCTAAATCTCCTCAACGCCCACAGCTGGTTATATAGCTTTACCACCCACAGTTTTTCCTAAGGAAAAGACCTCTGGCCCTTCTTTCTCGGGCCAGAATCAGCTATGAACATAGTATGTTCAAAATTGATCTCCTTGTTGTCGGCAAAGTTAAAAAAGGTCCATGGAAAGACCTGATTGACGAGTACGTCCAGCGCATGAAATGGCCTGTGACTGTCGTGGAAGTCGAAAGCAAATATTCTGATTCAAAAACCCAACAAGAACACGAACAACGTCTTATCCTGTCAAAGCTGGATGAGAGTTCGTTTGTCGTTGTATTGGATGAGCGCGGCGACGGACTTCGTAGTCTGGATTTTTCCCAAACAATGGAAAAACTCCGAGACACCGGCATCGACAAAATATCATTTCTGATTGGTGGTGCCGAAGGATTTACTGATGAAGTGAGGTCCAAGGCAAATATGCTTTTGAGCTTTGGCCAGCAAACATGGCCCCATGTCATGGTTCGCGTGATGTTGCTTGAGCAAATTTACCGTGCCCAGCAGATTAGTAGTGGACATCCCTACCATCGTGAGGGCTAAGGGATGCGCTTTCCGATTCAATCGATTTTGTTTGTTTTGTTTCTAGCCGGCTATACTGTCGGAGCTTTTGCGGAAACTCCTCCTCTTCCTCCCAGAAAGAATACGTCACCGGTGGATGTGCGGGAGCAACTTGCTGTCGAGCAAAAGAACAAGAAAGAGTTGGAAGTCAAAGCAAAGTCCATTGAAAAGGATATGAAGGGGCTGAAGAACGATCTGGTATCGCTGACAGGTCGCGTGCAAGATCAGGAAAGAGAACTTTCGGATCTTGAAACACGTTTGGGGCAGTTAAACCGCGATAAAGCAAATATTCAAAGCTCTCTGACCAAGCAAAAAAAATCTATTGCCGATCTGGTGATGGCACTAGAACGTATCCGCCGCCTGCCCCCCGAAACACTTATAGCCCGCCCTGATGCTCCACTTGAGACAGCTCAGGCGGCAACTGTTCTCTCTGCAATTCTGCCCGAGCTGGACCGTAAATCCAAAAAGCTGCGTTTAGATTTAGAAGAGCTTGACGCTATCCAGACAGAACTGGAAGCGAAAAAGCAAAAGGCAGAGGAAGCTGCTTCTACCCTTAAAGCCGATCAGAAGAAACTTGATGTTGCTATGGACCAACGGCGTTCCGATCTAAAAGACGCGCGTTCAGAAATGGTCGCGAAAGAGGCTTCTATCACCAAACTATCCCAAACGGCTAAAGACCTTGATGATTTGATTGCCAAAGTCGAGCAACGAAACAAGGATTTGGAGTCCAGAACAGGTAATAGTCCCAGCATGATTAGCCCCAAGAAATCCAAACAACCAGAAATGAGTGCTGCCGATATTCGCTCCATCGGATCGAATAGAATGCCTGTAAATGGTGTTGTTCTTACGAAATTTGGTGATCGGGATGATATTGGGGCTGTATCTCAGGGAATTACGATTGAGGCCCGCCCCGGGGCTCTCGTTTCAACCCCTGTGGGGGGAACTGTTCGCTATGCCGGACCGTTTAAAAAATATGGGAGTATTGTTCTTATCGAACATGCCAATAAGTTTCATAGCCTGGTGGCTGGCTTAGGTAAAATTGATGCCTTTGTCGGGCAAAAAGTTGTTGCCGGAGAGCCGCTTGGACGCTTGCCTGATTATACAGGACGGCTATACTATGAATTGCGTTATCGCGGAGAACCGGTTAACCCATCCAAGCAGTTCTCCAAATTGCAATAATCTAGTCGGTCTGGACTATCATTTGTTCAGGTCTATCTGAGTAAGAAATTTTACCCGTGGAGTCTTTTTTATGTCGGTTTTTCGTCTGTCCCTTTTACTCGCTACGTCTCTTTTTGTTCTCCCGAATTGCTCATTTGCTCAAGAGGCAGAAAAAGCAGATACAGATGCAAAAGCCCAGCAGGAAGCTTTTGATAAACAAACTCCCGATGATACGTATCGTCAGTTAGCCTTGTTTGGAGAGGCGTTTGAGCGTGTCCGCGAAAAATATGTTGAACCAGTAACAGATGAAAAGCTTATCGAGTATGCCATTAAAGGCATGTTGGTTAATCTGGACCCTCACTCTGATTATCTGACCATGAAAGACTTTGATGATATGAAAGTCCAGACCAAAGGCGAATTTGGGGGATTAGGTATCGAAGTCACGATGGAAGATGGTTTGGTTAAAGTTATCTCCCCGATTGATGATACGCCTGCATTCAAAGCCGGAATCAAAGCTGGAGATTATATTACACACCTGGATAAGAAACCGATTGTCGGAATGACGCTTGCAGATGCCGTCGAGAAAATGCGCGGTAAAGTCGGAACTACAATCGAGCTGACAGTTCGCCGTGAAGGAGTTGCTGAGCCTTTATTCATTAATATCATTCGTGATGTTATCAAGATTCAGCCTGTTAAATTCCGCGTTGAAGATAATAATATCGGCTACATCCGCATTAACCAATTCAACCGTAATACCTACGACGGATTGAAAAATGCGATTACAAAAATTGATGCCGAGCTTGGTGATAAGTTGATCGGATATGTTGTTGATTTGCGCAATAATCCAGGCGGTTTGTTGGATCAAGCTATTGCTGTATCGGATGCCTTCTTAGATCAAGGCGAGATTGTTTCCACACGTGGTCGTACAGAAACAGACATTAAGCGCGATAATGCTTTGCCCGGCGATCTCGCCAAAGGTTTGCCGATTGTTGTTCTGATTAATGGTGGATCAGCTTCTGCTTCCGAGATTGTTGCCGGAGCATTGCAAGATCATCGCCGTGCAGTTCTGATGGGAACACGGTCTTTCGGTAAGGGCTCAGTTCAAACTGTTATTCCTGTTTCTGGTGATGGTGCTCTGCGTTTAACCACAGCACGGTACTTCACTCCATCAGGTCGTTCTATCCAAGGAAAAGGAATTGATCCAGATATAGTTGTCGATCAAGCCAAGATTGAGAAATTGGAAGAGATGGGCATTCATGAGGAGGATTTGAAAGGTGCGTTGAGCAACCCGACAAATAAACCATCCAAGACTGATGCTGCGGCAAATGATAACAAGAAACCTGAAGAAAAAGAGTCGGACAAGGATTATCAATTGGCGAGAGCTCTTGATCTGTTGCAAGGTTTGTCCTTGATGCGTGAAAATTCTAAGTAAACCAGTCGGGGGAGTTATACTTGGTGGCGATACCTGCCTTTTTGAGTAAGTTTCAGATACCTAAAATGCGCATCGGGATTCCCGATGTGCGTTCTGGTATTAGAAACTTTACAGATAATTGGTTCAGCCTTCGTTCCTATGTATGGTCTTCCGGTCTATTGCTGGTTCTTTGTGTCTATCTTATCCATTATTTCGGGTTTATAGATTTCGGACAGGTCCTTTCATCTAACAATAACCATGTTCAAGAAAATGTTGTTAGTGAGCGTCTTCCTGCTGCGGTATTGGATATTTCAGAACATGAAGATGTCCCCATTCAATATGGAACGCCACATGATATTTCAGGCTCTCCGCTTCACTCGGATGAGGCGGCACATGGGACCTTGCCTTTAAATGTCAAAGTTCCTGACTATATACTGGAGCAAAAAACAGAAAAAATTTCTGAGCTTTTTACGGAGTCCTCTTTTGGAGATGTGCCGGCCCGTACTGCGGATGGAAAAACTGTCTTTGATGCCTATAAGCTTAATTATATAGCCGATGCCGGAGCTAAGGGCGTCATTTCTATCGTCATGGTTGATTATGGCCTATCCGAAGGGACGTCCAAAGCAAGCCTCGTTGGATTACCCGAAAATGTGACTTTTGTTATTTCTCCTTATAGCAATGAATTCCAGAAAAAGATTGATATGGCACGTGCGGCACAGCATGAAGTGTGGTTGGACGCTCCCATACAAACGGAGGCGTTTGGAGTCGATGATACAGGGCCAGTAACCATGTTATCCGGCTTTAATAATGAACAAAATACAGCCCGCTTACAGCGTCTTCTTTCCTTGGGCTTTGGGTATGCGGGGATTAACTTCATGAATAAGCCTGCATTTTCCGATGCGGAAGATGGTATAAAGCATATCTTCGATGATATTGAGGCTGCCGGAATTGGTCTTGTATCAGCTGACCCCGATGACAAAGTTTCATCCTTTCTGGCATCACGTAGAAAGAAAATACCGTATATCGAGAATAGTTTGTGGCTTGACGGTGGTAAGTCGGAAATGGATTTTGCACGGAGCCTCAAAGGACTTGAGCAAATAGCATTGGATAAATATGTTATCGTCGCCTACATCCCTGCCCAGCCTTCAAGATTTGCACAGATAAAAGAATGGGCGGCCGGGCTGAAATCTTCTAGCTTGCAGCTTGTTCCATTGTCTGCTGCCATTGAACATCAATAGGATTTTCAAATGAGTTCATCTTTACCATACCGTCCGTGTGTCGGAATTGCTCTATTCAATCAGTCAGGACAAGTTTTTGTTGGAGAACGTATTGATACTCCTGGTGCTTGGCAAATGCCTCAGGGGGGCGTTGATGACGGTGAAGAAATTGTAGCCGCAGCACTACGAGAGTTGCTGGAGGAAGTTGGGACAGATATGGCGGAATTGATCCGAGTTGCGGACCGTAAAGTTTGTTATGATGTTCCTATGGAGCTTTCAACCAAGCATTGGGGTGGTAAGTACCGTGGTCAAGAACAGACATGGGTTGCTATGCGTTTTACAGGACAGGATAGTGACATTCACTTAGATGGTCATGACATTCCTGAATTTTCTCGTTGGCAATGGGTCGATTTGAACAAGACTGTTGATTTGATTGTTCCGTTCAAGAGAGAGACATACGCCAAAGTTATTGCCCTTTTTCAGGATTTAACCTGATTTGCCACACTGTAACTTTATTACGTTTTTCCGTTTTATTCTTTCTTTTTTTATTTTTTTTGGATTTTTTGTTGTATTTTTTAAAATACCTGTGCACACTTATGAAAATGACAAATAGAGGAGGTCAATATGGCAGACGTATCAACAACACAACAAATGAATGCAGCGGCAACTGCTCAACCTAAACAAGATCCTATCCCATATCTGGGTTGTGGTTATAAACCGGGTGCTCCGACGGCACAGCAACTTTTGGATATGCATTTCAAGCAATAGCAATAGCTGTTAGAAAAAATTTAGCCCGAAAATTAATTCGGGCTAATTTTTTATTCTATGGATTTAAAGGCGACCAAGCCGGATCGGAACCACTGCCTGGTGAGCGTAACAGATGCTCATTATCACCAGTCAGGTCGATGCTATAGAGTTGGGCCGTACGCCCTTTTCCACTTGGAATCTCTTTAAAGAATGCCAATACACGACCGTTCGGCGCCCAAGTCGGTCCTTCCATGTGGAAGGCATTACTCAGCAGACGCTCTCCAGTACCATCAGGGCGGATCACACCGATATAGAACTGGCCTTTTAGCATTTTCACAAAGGCAATCAAATCGCCACGTGGTGACCAAACAGGAGAGGCGTATCTGCCATCCCCGAAGGTAATACGGTGCGGGTTTGTACCGTCGGCATTCATGACATAGATTTGCTGTGTACCACCACGGTCAGATTCAAATGCAATTTTTGATGCGTCCGGAGCATAGGTCGGGGACGTATCAATGCTATTGCTGTTCGTCAGTTGTCTGGTTTGGCGAGAACGTAAATCCAATGTATAGATGTCAGCATTTCCGTTTTTAGATAGGGACATAATGACTTTGCCCCCATCCGGAGAGAAGCGCGGTGCAAAGGTCATGCCTTTAAAGTCACCCAGAACTTCCTGACGTCCTGTTTCCAGATCATAAATATAAACACGCGGTTTGTTTCCGACATAAGACATGTATGTAATTGTCTGCGTATTGGGAGAGAAGCGCGGTGTCAAAACCAGGTTGCTGCCATCAGTCAGATAGCGGT
This sequence comes from Alphaproteobacteria bacterium, assembly GCA_003245575.1. Taxonomy (GTDB): domain Bacteria; phylum Pseudomonadota; class Alphaproteobacteria; order Micavibrionales; family Micavibrionaceae; genus UBA1573. Next base: position 13,420 of record QKCR01000053.1, read on the forward strand.
TATTTGCGCCGTCCTGATCCATAATTGCCAAACGTTTTACACGTTTTGTTGCAGGTCCGGACTCAGCGATATAAACGATACGAGAGTCAAAATAGCCACCCTCACCCGTCAAACGTTTGTAAATCTCGTCTGAAATAATGTGGGCAATACGACGCCAGTTTTGCGGTGTGGTCATATAGGCCATACCTGTCAGCTGTTGTTGACCGTAGACATCAAACAAACGAAACTCGACACGGGTTTTTCCGTCAGGTGTTTTTGTGACCGCACCATTGACCAACACTTGTGCATTGATTGCTTTCCATTCGGCAAAACGAATTTGCGTTTGCATTGAGGCGGAGTCTTGAATAAAGGCCCGCGGGTCAATCATACGGAACAGCCCTGTGCTGCTGAGGTCCGATGCAATCACGGACGGGATAGAAGTTGCAAATTCTGCACCAGAAGGATCTTTGACCACAAAGTTTGTAATTGCGATCGGGATAGGGTTTTTTGTGCCGTGATTTACATCAACGCGCAGTTCTGCCCGAGCATCCCCCGCCCAGCTTCCTAGAGTTAAAACTCCTATAAAAAGTGTCATTAGAATTTGTTTCATGGCAGAACTCCTTAGAACATATCTCTCGGGTCAAAATTAATAGTCATCTCGTGCCAGTTATCATACTTCTCCGGCGGTAAATTTAAAGGGGTACATTTCTGATTATTTAATGCTCTAATTGCTGCGTCCGCTGCCGCGCGGAAGAATGTATCAGAATTATAGCGATATTGATCTAAAACTTTTGCGGAACGGACTGTTCTGTCCGGATTAACCACAACCCTTACTTCAACTGCCAAATCTTGTGAATTCATGGCACCAGCCATAATACTCCAACACTGGCTCAATTGGTAACGCAGCGCATCCATTTCAGTCATGCTTAAAACCCCAGTGAACTTTCCGACACTTGGACTTTGTTGCGCGGGTTCCGGTGTCGGGTCCTCAGATTTTGATTGGTCCTCAGGTGTCAGGTCCTTTAGCAAGTTTTCAAAATCTTGTTCCTGCTTTTTAGGATCTTCCTTCTTAGGCTCTTCTCTTTTCGGAGGCTGTTTTTTCTCTGGTTTCTTTTCCGGCTTTTTTTCCGGTTTTTTATCAGGAAGTTTTTCTGCCTTTTCCTCTTTCGGCGGAGGTTGCAAAACATCCTCGGCAGGAGGCTTGGCCGTTTCCTGTTTTTTAGGAGGTTTCTTTTCCTCTTTTTTAGGTTCTTCCTTCTTTGGCTCAGGCTTTTTATCTTCTTTTTTAGGCTCTGCCTTTGCCGGAGGTTTATCTGTTGTTGTCAGTTCACCGATATTATCAACCAGCGTAACAGGTACTGGCTCAACCAGTTCAATATCACGTTTCCAATGCGGCATCCCGAAGATAACCAGCAAAAAGACAACAATATGCACAAGGACAGAGATCACAAAAGGTGTCTTTGATCCTTGCTGTGCACGCGGTGTGCTTCTGTTATCTTGTGGGTCGGCAACCATGAATACAGGTTCCTATTTTTTTGCCGGGACTGAAGGCTCGGTAATAAGAGCAACTTTTTTATAACCGGATTTATTAATTGATCCCAGCACTTCCATGACGTCACCGTATGAGATTCCTTGGTCTGCCCTGATAAACACACGGCGTTCAAAATCGTCTCCGGTAATTGCGGAAAGCTTCACAGTTAATTCTTCTTTGGTGACTTTAGTTTCACCGATAAAAATATCCCCCTTTTTATTGACACTAACTTCCAGAGGCTTTTCATCTTTATCTGCAACAGGGCCTGCTTCAGTTTTTGGCAGATCAACCTGAACACCTGCGCTTAGTAATGGTGCAGTGACCATAAACACAATCAAAAGAACCAGCATCACATCAATAAACGGTGTGACGTTAATTTCTGCCATAGGGCGATAGGCTCGGCGATACCCGCCATGCCCTGCTCCGCCGCTTCTGCTTTGCATGTTCATTCCCATTCGGTCACCTACGCAACTTTCTGGGACGCTTTAGCAGGAGAGGTTCCCCCGTTTTCCTGTGCATCCAGATGACGCACCATAATAGAGAGGAATTCACCACTGAATGTATAGAGACGATCTCCGTACCGTGCGAGAGATGTTGAAAAGACGTTATAGGAGACCATCGCGGGGATAGCTGCCACCAAACCCATTGCTGTTGCAAAAAGTGCTTCTGCAATACCCGGCGCTACGACAGCTAGGGATGTATTGTTCATCGCTGCGATGGCTGTAAAGGAGTTCATAATCCCCCATACAGTTCCAAACAAACCAATGAAGGTTGCTGTAGAACCTGTTGTGGCCAGGAATGTCATGCCGCGTTCAAGCAATTGCATCTCGCGTCCGATCGCCAAAGACATGGCACGTTCAACGCGTTGCTTTAAGCTTGCCTGAAGGCTTTCTGATTTTGGAATACCTGCGGCAACGCCAGCTTGCCATTCTTCCATCCCTGCCGTAAAGGTTGCGAGCAATGGATCAGGCGGGCTTTTCTTGACGCGTTGGAAAAGTTTATCAAGAGCTTCACCAGACCAAAATGCATCTTCGAAACGATCTGCGCGACGATTAAGCTTTTTAAGGGTCATGCGTTTTGAAATAATAATTGTCCAGCACCAGATCGACATAAATATCAGAAGGATCATCACTGACTTTACAACCATATCGGCATTCATAAACAATCCCCAGACCGACAAGTCATGTGTCGGAGCGGCAATAGCACCTGAAGCTACGGTTGAAATTGTATCTGACGTCACAGGTGTTGTGGCTGTAAGGGATGCGTCTGGCATTATCTATTCCATTTCCTTCAAGAATTTAGCTTTGACAGTTTCAGGTATTTTTGCTGGGCGTCCCTGTTGGTCATCGATAAACACCAATAGAACGGTCATAACAAAGATGTCTCCCCCGCCTTTTACAACTTTTTGTTCCATGACAAAGCTGGTATTCTTTATGGATAAAAGTCGGGATTGCACGATGAGGGAGTCATCCAGTCTGGCCGGGCTAAGATACTCGGCCTCGATCTTTTTGACAACGATAATTGTTCCTGTTTCTTCACGGATTGCGCTGTTTTCAAAGCCCATTGCCCGAAGATATTCACTACGAGCGCGTTCGCAGAATTTTAAATAATTCGCGTGATATACGACCCCGCCCGCGTCGGTGTCGTCATAATAAACTCGTATGGGAAAATCATGTACTACCATGTTATTCAAATAGTCCGCTTTGGTCGAAAGTCGATTTTGGTGGAGTTAATCCTAGATAGGCATAGCCAGCAGCAGAAAGCATACGCCCACGCGGTGTGCGATTAATCAAACCTTGTTGAAGAAGATAAGGTTCCACAACATCTTCTATGACATCCCTTTGTTCCGCGAGGATAGCAGCCATTGTCTCAATCCCGACAGGGCCACCGTTGTATTTATCTGCAATAGTTTTCAAGTATCTGCGATCCATACTATCGAGCCCTGTATGGTCCACATCCAGACGGTTTAGTGCTTCATCTGCTGATTTGGCGTCAATTGTTCCTGCTCCGAGCACGACTGCAAAGTCGCGCACTCGGCGGGTTAGACGCCCTGCTAGACGTGGTGTGCCGCGGCAGCGTTTGGCAATTTCGTATGCGCCTTCATCCGTGATCGAAATATCCAGCAGTCGAGCAATCCGTTTTACGATGGTCGATAGCTCATTATGTTCATAGAATTCAAGGCGTAGAGGTATGCCAAAACGATCTCTGAGCGGGTTGGTCAAAAGTCCGGAACGCGTTGTTGCTCCGACAAGTGTAAATGGCGGGAGGTCAATTTGTACTGATCTGGCTGCCGGACCTTCTCCGATCACCAAATCTAGTTTGCGGTCTTCCATAGCCGGATAAAGGATTTCTTCAACAGCGGGATTAAGACGGTGAATTTCATCAATGAAAAGGACATCGTAGGGTTGGAGGTTTGTCAGGATGGCTGCCAAGTCTCCGGCACGAGCAATGACCGGACCAGACGTTGCACGAAATCCGACACCTAATTCGCGCGCAACGATTTGAGCCAAAGTTGTTTTTCCAAGACCGGGAGGGCCAAAAAACAAAACGTGATCTAGCGCGTCTTTTCTGGCCTTTGCAGCTTCAACAAATACTTTAAGATTGGCGCGTAAGTCCTTCTGGCCTATAAATTCTTCCAATGTTTGTGGACGAAGAGCTCCATCATCGCCCTTTTCTTCTTCAAAGGCCGTTGGCGCAAGGTCATTCTCTTTGGCTACTTGAGTCATAGTTTTCGTCCGATTCGCTAGGTTTTCCTAGTTTGCGATAAGCGGACTTCGAGTGCAAGGCTTAGACTCTTTTAAGAGGAAATTACCCTGCTAGTTCTTTCAAGGCATTTTTCAGAAGATTGTCAAAGGACGGCGTATTGTCATTTGATTTTTGGCGCGCTGACATGACTGCACTGAAAGCTTCGGAGCGACCATATCCCAAATTGACGAGAGCAGACACAACATCCTGATCTATATTCAAATCTATCGGTGTTTCAGACGTTGGTGTCGGAGTTGATTTGGATTTCTTGGCAGGTTTTGCGGCTTGTTCAGGTTGGTGGGCAACAGCCCCTAATGTCATATGCTGGACTTTATCTTTCAACTCCGAAGCAATGCGTGTTGCGAGTTTTGGACCGACACCTTCAGCTTGGCGTAGTGCGTTTACATCATTCGAGGCGATAATTACTGCCAGTCTTTCAGATGGACATACGGTGAGAATAGCCAGTGCAGAGCGCGCGCCGACGCCCTGAACGCCTGTCAAAAGACGAAACCAGTCACGTTCTTGGATAGAGGAAAATCCGTAGAGATGAATATGATCTTCACGAACATGGGTTTCGATCATCAAAGATGCAGGGTCACCGATGCCGCCGATAATACCTAATGTCCGTCCGCTGGCAAAAACATGATACCCCACACCCCCGACATCCAAAATCAGGCTGTCTGTCATAAGTGTATCAATCTTCCCTGTTAATTTTGCGAACATGTCTATCCTACCTTCAGAGATGATTGTGCATGATGTGCATGGCAAATTGCAACTGCCAAAGCATCAGCCGCGTCAGCCGCCAATTGTCCTGCCGTCGGAAGCAAGACTTTTATCATCATACCGATTTGATCTTTACCGGCATGTCCGACGCCTACGACTGACTTCTTAACTGTATTTGCTGAGTATTCCGCAACATCCAGCCCTGCACGCGCAGGCGCAACGATCGCGACACCTCTGGCCTGGCCTAATTTTAAAGAGGAGGCCGCATTCTTATTTACGAATGTTTCCTCAATTGCAGCGCTTTCAGGTTTCCATTTTTCAACGATGGAAGAAAGTTCTGAGTCAATACGATTGAGGCGCATCGCCATAGGTTCTGAGGCTTTGGAGAGGATGACGCCGGCTGCCAAAAATGACAGGCGGGAGCCTTCGGTTTCGATCACTCCCCACCCTGTTCTTTCCAAGCCCGGATCAATCCCCAGAATACGCATTGTATCTAGCTCGCTTCTGCCAGTTTTTTCAGATCTTCTTCACTGACTTCAAAGTTTGTGATGACGTTTTGCACATCGTCACTGTCCTCAAGAGCATCAACCATTTTCAATATGGTTTGCGCGGTTGCCGCGTCAACTTCGGTCATGACGTTCGGACGGAATGTCAGTTCAGCTTTCTCGGCTTCTCCAAATTTTTCTTCCAATGTATCGCGCGCAGAAATAAAGCCTTCCGGAGAAGTCAGGATTTCATGTCCTTCCTCTGTTGTTTCAACGTTGTCTGCTCCGGCTTCAAGAGCTGCTTCAAACATCGTATCTGCATCAGCTTTTGAAAGCGGGTATACAATCACGCCGACATGGTCAAACATAAATCCGACAGAACCCGTTTCGCCCAAGTTTCCGCCGTATTTTGAATAGCAGGATCGAACATAAGAGGCCGTTCTGTTTTTATTGTCGGTTAGCGCTTCTACAATCACAGCCACACCATTTGGTGCATAGCCTTCGTACCGAATCTCTTCAAAGTTCTCTGTGCTTCCTGCACCTGTTCCTGCATCAATTGATTTTTTGATACGGTCATTTGGCATATTTTCCGCGCGCGCAGCAGCAATTGCGTTTCGTAAACGCGGGTTTGCCCCCGGATCACCGCCGCCCATTTTGGCAGCCACCTGAATTTCACGGCCTAATTTGGTAAAGATTTTGGCGCGCTTTGCATCAGCACGACCCTTTTTATGCATAATATTCTTAAACTGGGAATGACCAGCCATAGAAAGTCTCCATTATTAGCGGGATAATTGCGTTTTATATGCCTCGGGGTAGCATGCGGCCCTTGGAAAATCAAGTCTCTCGGGTTTTGTTAGGCCTATATTAAGATTGTTAGACGTAATATTGTTTTTATTTGGTCTGGTCTGAATACATAAAATTAACTATAATAGTTGCGTTATGCGTTTTAACCTTTCTGTGCCGCTGTTTTGCCGGAGCTTTCATGAGCTATAAATTTGACAAAATTCGCATCCTGGTTGTTGAAGACAACAACCCGATGTTGGAAATTTGCAAATCCCTGCTTTTAACGTTTGGGGTCGGCGAAGTTTTGTCTGCTAAAAACGGCGAAGATGGATTTAACGTATTCAAGAAAGAAAACCCAGATATTGTTGTGGCAGATTGGATGATGCAACCCATGGATGGCATTTCTTTAACGCGTCGCATCAGAAATGATCCGGCGAGTCCTAACCAATATGTCCCCATTATCCTGATGACCGGATTTAGCGAAAAGAAACGTGTTGTTCAGGCACGTGATTCCGGGGTTACTGAATTTCTGGTAAAACCCTTTACCGCACGTGATTTATATAAGCGAATTGCCCAGATCATCGAGCGCCCTCGTCAATTTGTCAGATCGGAAGATTTTTTCGGGCCTGATAGACGTCGTAAGGCTGCTGAATCTTTTGAAGGGCCATTTAAACGCGAAAGCGATGCAAAGCTTATGGCTGCGCAAAAAGTAAGAATGAAAGAAGCCTCTGTTCATCTGGACGAATTAAGATCAAAAGCCGGGTTAAGTAAAGGCGATAAGATTGATATTATCGACGTGGATTTTTCCTAGAATTAAGTAGACGAGTAAATGACCAAAAAAGACGACGATACCCATTTTAATATGGCCCCTAAACGTAAGGCTGATTTTCACCAGCCTCCGAATAATTTGAAATTCAAAGTCGGACAAGGCGGTTTGTCGGATGATATTCTTGATAAGGCTCAAGCTCTTTTAGAAAATAATACGACTGACTTCAGACCTCTTGGAGAGATGTATCTCGACTCTATGATGCGCGGGATTAATGCTGTTAAAAGCAGCCCTGATAGCAAAACGAATGATGAAGCCATTATTGCAGCCATATTGTTTCCTGCTATGCAGCTCAAAGCCAATGGCGGCATGTTCCATTATAATCTTGTAACAAGTATATCTGATCGTCTTATCCAGTTTTTGGAAGTTATTGATGAAGTCGATCAGGACGCTCTCGAGATTGTTATGGCGTTCCATACAACAATTCGTGCCGTCTTACTTGGGCAAATTCGCGGACACGGAGGGCAACGAGGTGCAGATCTCATGCAGGCCCTGATTGATGCATGTTTCAGATATTTTGAAAAACATCCTCAAAAAAAAACATCGAAATAGTTACAGAGCTCTAATTCACATTACTGATTGGATAGTCTCGGGCCTCTGCGGATGGCCCGAATTTCTTTGGCCAATCCTGTGGCGTCGTCTGTCTCGATGTAAGTTCCGCACATTGTTCCATCCCCTTCTGCAGGAGAAAGTTTTTCAATACTGAACTTGCGTGTAAAACGCATAATCGGTGTATTGATATTCATGCCGATGACTGAATTGTAATCCCCGGTCATGCCTGCGTCACATTGCAGAGCGGTCCCTTTGGGAAGGATTTGAGCATCTGCTGTCGGGATATGTGTATGCGTGCCGACTACTGCAGAAATTTTACCATCCATGTAATGCGCCATTGCCATTTTTTCGGATGTTGCCTCACCATGGAAATCCAGAAAAATTGCATGGACTGTTTTTCCCATTTTGTGTGCGCTGACAAGTTGGTCCACCTGTCCGAACGGATCATCCAACGGGTCCATAAATAAGCGAGCCATTGCATTGATCACCATGATCTTGCGTCCATCGCGTAAAGTGTGGATATAGCTTCCCTTACCCGGCGTCTGGGCCGGATAATTTAGAGGGCGCACAAGACGTTGTTCCCGCTCAATGTAGGGAATAACTTCGCGTTGATCCCAAGCGTGATTGCCGAGCGTGATGACATCAACACCGAGATCAAAAAACTCTTTGCAGATTTTTTCATTGATACCGATACCATGAGCAGCGTTTTCGCCATTCACAATCACGACATCCGGATTTAGTTCCGATCTGACTTCAGGAAGATATTTTGCCAAGGCATCACGCCCTGCACGTGCGACGACATCGCCAATAAATACTATTTTCATAGGTTAAGTTTTAGATGGTTTAGGGGCGGAAATCAAAGACTCTTTGTTCAGTAATAACCATATCCAGTTTCTGGTCATGCGGTTCTGTCGGAAGAGCAAAAATAACTGCCTGTTGAGAGTAGGCATATCCTACAGCCAGAATGTCTTTCTTTTTGCGCAGGTTATCTAATGTTGCATCATAATGCCCCTGCCCTTGCCCCATACGATTGCCAACCTGATCAAATGCCAATAAGGGAACAATAAGAATATCAGGGTCAATATAGTTTGCGCCTTCCGGCTCTTGCGTACCAAAGTTTGACGGTTTCAGCGCAGTGGTCTT
>QKCR01000042.1 GCA_003245575.1 Alphaproteobacteria bacterium
CAAACTCAACCCGTAAAGTGCTGCTGTTTCAGCACGCAGAATACGCGCCCCCAGCGAAACGGGACAAACATCTTTGGAATTTTGTAAAAGAACGACCTCTTCCGGATCAAAGCCCCCTTCTGGGCCGACCAAATAGAAAACATCCCTATGAGACATCTGGGATTTCATTTGATCCGACACATCACGCAACGAAGTAGCATCCTGACGCTCAAGGGCCGCAAAGATCCTGCCCTGATACGAACTTGAAAATTGCTGCACAAATTTGTCTAATGGCTCCAATGCACACAGACGCGGAACATCTAGCCGTTCACATTGCTCAACCGCCTCGATAATCTGCGCTTGCAGGCGCTCTGCCTTAATATCCCGCACCACACTACGATGCATCAAAAGCGGGTGCAGATCAGTTACACCTAATTCCACAGATTTCTCGATCAGAAAATCCATACGATCTTTTTTAATTGGGGAAAATAACAGATGAATACGATGTTGCACCATTTCCGCCCCGCGAAGGCAATCTAAGCAGGTCAAAGAAACATCCCGCTTCCCGATCAATCCAACACGCGCAGACCACTCCCCGTCATCAGAATTAAAAACGCGCACCATATCCCCATCCTGCAATCGGAGAACATGGCGCAGATAATGGGCTTGTGCATCACTTAAGGGGAAACTGCCGCCTTTCAAAGAAACGGCAGAATATAGACGTGGCATATGGCTATATGTCAGGGGCATTTGATCCATAGGGCCCTTATACCATCAAGAGGGCCCGTTTCAAATCCTAAACATCAAGATTTCTAAGCCTTTCAGGTAAGCCGTGCCTACCTTGCTGAATATCTCTAGCGGCTTGCACCTGCTCATCAAGCTGTTCATTTGTATCCGCAAATCTTGATAAAATAGGATGATCAACAATCGCGCCGCGCAAGGCAGATTCCTCAATAAATACCTGTCTTTGGCGTTCATAAGAAAGAATGTCAAACAGTTGGCTTGTTCTATCCAGATATTGCTCTTCCGCAGCATCATTTGCAAAGTGCCGCAGCAAGTCATGCATGTCGTCAGCCATATCGGATGTATAACCGCGCTTATCAAATACTTTGAAGAATTCTGTCAGTTTGTGATCAAGTACCTTGGAGAGCGCAACAAATTGTTCTGTATGCAAATCAACACGGAAATCTTCGCGATCTGGATTCGGCACAACGCGGATCAGAGATTTTGCAGCATCCGGAAGGTGATAAACCCCTATAAATTCAATCACGCTCAAAGCACTCTCTTCCATTTGCAATGCCAATTCACGGGCAGAGATACTCTCGTCTGCTAATTTAAGTTCACTGTGGGGGACTTCTCGCAATGTTTGTGCTAATTCGAGAACATCAGCCAGTTTCTCACCGACATTGTTTGCCCCCGTTACATTTTCCGACGCCTGTCTGGCAACTGGAACAATCACATCAACAATATTAGGCTCAGCCTCTTGCAGCACAGTACGAATGACAGCACGGCTGTCTTTAATACGTATTTTTTCGAGCGCATTCAGGAATTTTTCAAGATCCCCGCGGGCAAGCGATGTCTCATATCCCTGATCGACGAGTTTAGGCGCTAATGCATTAACTAGCTCAAGATGGCCTCTATAGGCCTCGCGGGACATATTGAATCTTGTTGTGACGTCCTGGTCCATTCTCACACCTTCTTTTATTTTGTTGGGCTTCAGCCCTTTGTAATATATTTTTACATAAAATAGTGAAAGAAGCGTATCTTGTCAATATCGTTTCTTTCGGAGATAGTACCCTATATGAGCACAAATCACCAAATTCCTCATACAGACATTAATGTCTCCGGCTGGATTCGCTATATGCCTCCTGCAATCCGCCCTTATTTACTGCTAATGCGTTTGGATCGCCCGATTGGAACATGGCTACTCCTCCTCCCTGGATGGTGGGCCCTTTTACTGGCCCCTGTTAAGGTTATGGGCAGCGATTTAATCCTCTATATGGCTCTTTTCGCCGCCGGAGCCATCATTATGCGCGGCGCAGGCTGCATTATTAATGATTTATGGGATAAAGACTTTGATAAACAAGTTGAACGGACAAAAAATCGCCCTTTAGCAGCCGGTACAGTGACTCCGAAGCAAGCAATTCTGTTCCTAGCCTTACTTTTGTTGTTGGGATTGACCATTTTGCTGCAGTTTAACATCTACACCATCTGCCTAGGAATCTTATCCCTGATCCCTGTATGCCTTTACCCCTTGGCTAAAAGAGTAACATGGTATCCTCAGGCAGCCTTGGGGCTTACATTCAATTTTGGAGCCCTAATGGGGGCAAGCGCCATGATGAACGATTTCCCGCACAGCTATAGTCTGGCCCTGTATGCCGCAGGTTTTTTCTGGACAATGGGATATGACACAATCTATGCCCAACAGGATATGGGCGATGATGCACTGGTGGGCATTAAATCAACAGCTCTCAAATTTGGGACAGAAATCAAAGCATTTGTAGGACTTTTTTATGCCCTGACAACGTACTTTCTGCTTTTGGCCTTACTGCTGGCAGACCTTCCACTCTGGATAGTAGTTTGCGCAGTTTTTTGCTGCACACACTTACTGTGGCAATATAAGAACTGGAACGAAGAGGACCCCCACTCCTCCCTTAAAATTTTCAAAAGTAATCGCGACTTCGGTATTATTCTCTGTACAGTTATAGCCTTGGTTTTTGTATCCTGATCAAGAATTTTCGGGCGCAGCAATCGCCACGCCCGAAACTCAACTTCAAACAGAAAGAAGCCCTAAAAACTTTAGTCGATTGATACACGGCTCAGAAGATCGACAACCTCACCTGCTTCACTCTCAATCTGAACCTTGGAACGAGATGCGGAAGTCTTGCGTTTTGGAAAAGCAATGACTTGAGCGCTTTCACGTTCTTTGGTTTTTCTGGTCGCAACTTCTTTCTCCGCTTCCGTGAAAGAACGCTCGAACTTGATAAACCACAAGAAGTTTGCGTTGGAACGATCACGAACATCAGTAAAGACCGGATCAACCATAATCTGGGAAACAGCACCTTCGATATAATTCTGACCGAATGGCACAGTTCCCAAAGCACGCATCATGTCTGTTGCAATCACGCGGGAAGCCTCGACATTATCCGAGAAGCTATAACCTTGATAATCCGCAAGCATTTGCTGGATTAGAACACGATCCGCTTTGCGGCAACGTTCTGATAAGAACCAAGATTCAAATGTGGTACGTGCAGCAATTCCGTTCTGGATAGAGCGAAAATCTGTAATAGCCTCACGAGCAAAAGCACGCCCTAAATCAGATAATGGGGAATTCTCGATTCTGGCCCAAACGTCTTTATGTCCTGCCAAATGGAGTTCCCACGCCACACGGATCATACTAACAGCCAAATCAGCCGTTTGTGCACGATTAACCAGAACCGCATAATCAGGATGCAAGACCAATGGGTGCAAACCAGCACCATGACGATGTTGATACATACGGCGCAATTCGCGGGTCATTAGCATAATCTGATCCACGACATTCATATCACGTCGAACCAGAATAGTTTGGGTTTCGCGATCATAAGAAGCATCGGTAACTTGATTGCTCAAAGAAACCTCTACACCTTGTAAAGCGGCAAAGCTCAGATATTGGGAAGCCAAACGGCTGTCAGCAGCCAGTTTGTAGAGACGCTCCTTCTGTTCTGTCCCTTCATTTGTAGTTTCAACTGAATTTTGGGTCATAAAGGTAGCATCTTCACGGAAGAGGCTAATTTTATCTTCTTCAACTTCAACGAACTCTTGGGCGATCTTCTCATAAGCTGTTGTTTTTGCACGCAAATCAGCAATATCCATCTCCAGAGCCTTCAAAACAGGATCATCCAGAAGGAAATCATCATCATCCAAAGCTTCATCATAATCGGAATAGAAAAGCGGCTGATCGCTGATCCATGTACAGCGAACAGGCTGGGAGTTATTCAGCGTGTAGGCAAATCTGCAGATTTCCTGCGGCCAGATTTGCAGTTCAGTTTCCTGATTTGCGCCGGTATCTCCGGTTTCCGTTGTGTTATCCATTTTTATAAGGCCCCAACCCCATTTAATAACTGTCAAGAACGGCAAACGAGTATTTGCTCGTCCACGTTCCCATTCTACGGAGGGATGGTTAATGGAAGGTAACCAAGAAACTAAAAAAACCATTTTATTTCAAAGGGTTAATATAATCCTAATGGCTTTTACATATAAGAAAAGGGGTCGCATTCAACCCCTTGATTCTATTAGATTCACGATTTGATCTAAGTCTTAACAGCAAGACTTTATTAAGCAGATGCTTGGGATTTTTCTTCGCCTGCTTGTGCGCCTGCCTGATTTTGACCGGAGAATCTGGCCAAATACATGGCTGCAAAATCAACCGGTCCCAAAAGTAATGGAGGATACCCACCATCCTGAACCAAATCAGCCAGAATTTTACGGGCAAAAGGAAATGCCAATTTAGGAATTTCAACAAGCAGCAATGGATGATGGTGTTCTTCTGCTACATTTGGCATGGAAGCCGCCACACCATAGAGAACCTCGGCAATATATACAGTTTGGTCACCACGTACAGCGCGTGCAGACAAACGCAAGGAAACCTCGAAAAGGGATTTAACCTGAGGGTCTTCCAAGGGTTTAGCGTCCAAAGTGATATTAACGTCCAATTTTGGCTGATCTGATCCTGATCTCAAAGAAAATGGAGCGCCCGGATTTTCGAAAGAAACATCCTTAACATACTGGGCATGAACCATAACCGGCAAGTTGGACGGATTAATTGCTCCGGACTGGTCTGCACCAGCGCCGTTAGAAGAATTTGCGGGAGTTCCGGTTGGTTGTGTCATTATATGTGTTCCTTATTCAAAAGCCTGACAATGATGTCTGTGAGTTCCCTTTGGTTAGCAGAAAAACCTGACAGGTTCAATGTTCTCAAGAGAGTTTGAGCAGCATATCTTTTAGGCAGAAATATCGCTTTCACTTGTAGATTGCGCCAAATCACCTATATTGGAAGAGATTTGTGAATACAGCTATAGAACATTTATATAAAGGAACTCACTCGTGCCCGCAGACCTAATGATATATGTGGCAATTACCATTGTTCTGGTGATCTGGCTTCGTAACGTACTTGGAACACGAAACGGCGAAGAGAAAGACAGATCCGAGTCTATGAGTAGACTGGAAGAGCACATCAATAATGAGAAGGGCGGGGACTCGCCTGAAAAGTTGGTTCTTGATCTAACCGAAGATATGCCGGAAAGAAACGTCAAAGCCCTGAAAATTGAAAACCCTGAGATTGCCCAAAAATTGGTAGAATTAACCCATACATTACCGGGATTTAATCCATTGAAATTCGTAAATGGCGCAAAAGACGCCTTCGCAATGATTGTTGAATCCTTTGCCCAAGGCGACTTAAGGACCTTAAAAGATCTGCTGTCCCCAGGAGTTTACAACGCATTTGAAGGTGAAATCCACAACCGTCAAGACAGAGGCGAAACTGTCCAAACTGATATTCATCAGGTAAAAAGTGCAGAAATTCTGGGAATTACCCGTCTCGATAGAATGATTTTCATCAAATTGCGCTTTATAGCCGAAGAGACATGTGTCATTCGCGACAGAGAAGGCATGATTATTTCGGGAAATCCGGATAAAATTACTGTGATGAATGATGTATGGACTTTCGGAAAAGATGCAAAGTCAAAAGACCCAACATGGTATTTGTTTGAAACTGCCGATGATGAGATAGAAGAACAAAAAACACCAATCCCTGACGCCTCATAATATCCTTATCAAGGATATGTTAGGTTTTTTAATGTAACAGATGGATAAGTAATCAAGACTTATATATAATCAGCACAAATCAGCCTGCATTGGCTGTATCTAGCCGGACAAAATCATGAGTGACCAAAATTTTACTGACACAGCACATCTAAACGTTCACGGGGACACGAACGACTCTTTCAAGCTAAAACGCGGCGAGCAGGTCAACTTAACTCGTCTCGATCCGACACTTCGTCGCTTGATGATCGGTGTGGGTTGGGATGTTATAGGCTTTGATAAAGAAGCACCTGATCTGGATTTAAGTATTTTCTTGCTGGATAAAAATAGTCAAACCCGCATGGATGAAGATTTCGTTTTCTACAACAACCTGAAAAGCCTTGAAGGGTCCGTAGAGCATATGGGAGACAACAGAACAGGCGCAGGGGACGGAGATGATGAGAACGTCCTTGTTGATCTGATGTCTCTACCGTTTGAAGTATACCGCCTTGCATTCGTCATCTCTATTTATGAAGCGGATGTAAAAGAACAAACTTTCCAAAGCGTCAGAAATTGCTTCCTGAGAATTATGAATGATGAAAACGGCATCGAGCTTATGCGGTTTAATCTGGACCAGGAATTTAAGGAAAAGCCTGGCGCAACGGCCGTAACAGTTGGATTCCTCGAGAGAAACGGACCAAACTGGTTCTTTGAAGGTACAGGCGCACTGACAGAAGGTGGCTTGAAAGACATTGCCACCGAGTACGGCATTGTTGTTGCCTATTAATCCAATCAAAAGGATTGAAGAAGATATAAAGAAAGGGGTTTAAAACCCCTGACCTTTCATATTCAATAACTGCTCTGGTCTGATCTTCGGTGACTTTCCACCACCGCCTCCTCTGGATCCTGCAAATTTCTCTTTCTCAGATAATTCGCGTTCCAGAATCGTATCAATATCGGGGATCAAGCCTTGCTCAAGCTCTGTGACGCAGCATCTGAAGAAATTGCAGCATTTCTCTTCCCAGTTATAAACCTTACCAGACCAATTTTCGCGGCGAATCCAAAGATCGGATGTATCCCATTGGGTCTGAAGATGCGGCTTGAACTTTGCCCACATAACCTGTTCAACGCTCGACTTACCTTCTGGAGGTTCATCATACATGATCTGCAATTCGGCTTCTAATTCGTCACCATCAGGATTCATGCGTATTTCTGCACTACAGGTCCGACCGGTAGCCGCATCGTAAGCAGACCATGGAAAAGTTTCGTAGGCCGACAGAACATAGCCGACCCCAAGCTTTTCCAGTAATTCGTTTAAAGGCAATCTCATGGCTTTGTCTTAGGATATTTATAACTTTTCTTCAACAATTGTTTTGAACGAGCCGTCTTGTAACTCGACAGTCAGACTATCTTGAACAGAAACGTCTCCGGCGCACGTAACAGGTTTCCCGCTTTCATTACGCAAAACGGCAAAGCCGCGCCCCAACACGGATTTAAACGACAACAATTCCAACATCTTGGCTGCATGAGACACCTTAAGGTCCGAGTCTTGAAATAGTTTCGCGCCGGACCGAACAAGCCCTTGGCTAGCATGCTCAAGTCCCTTCTGGGCAAGATCAAGCCGCTGGCGGGGATGAGGTAATCGTCCTGACAAACGGGAAAACACCTGATCTTTGCGGGAAATCATCCCACTCAGAGCCGACGATAATCTATCAGACATGTGGTCCAGTTTTTGCTCTCTGGTCTCAAACAGTCGCGCAGGATCACCTAATCGGGCCGATAAATGCCCCAAATGCTGCACAAACCCCTTTATGAAAGTCTGCACAAATCCATTCAGCCGCCCCGACATCTCATTTAACCCACTCTGCAGCAAAACGCGCTCAGGAACAGCCAGCTCTGCTGCGGCTGTCGGCGTCGGCGCACGCAAATCTGCAGCATAATCGATCAGTGTCGTATCTGTCTCATGCCCCACAGCGGAAATGAGCGGTATAGAGCTTTGTGCCGCAGCGCGGACGACGTTTTCTTCATTAAAAGGCATCAAATCCTCAAGACTTCCGCCACCTCTGGCAACTATCAACAAGTCAGGCCGCGGAAAATCAGGATGAGTTCCATCAAGGTTATTCATCCCCTGAATAGCTGCTGTAATTTCTGCAGCAGCAGTTTCTCCCTGCACATTAACCGGCCAAAGGAGTACGCGCCGAGGAAAACGGTCTTCCAAGCGGTGCAAAATATCACGAATAACAGCCCCCGTCGGAGAGGTAATCACACCGATCACCTCAGGTAAAAAAGGGCGCGGTTTCTTGCGCGTCTCGTCAAATAACCCTTCGGCAGCCAAACGTTTGCGGCGATCTTCGAGCATCTTAAGTAATGCGCCTTCACCGGCCAATTCCATTGTCTCGACAACCATCTGATAATTGGAGCGGGCAGGATAGGACGTAATCTTACCAGTACAAACAACGTCAAGCCCTTCTTCGGGTTTGACGGAAAGACGCGCAACATTTCCGCGCCAACACACAATATTCAAAACTGCGTCAGCGTCTTTAAGGTCTGAATATAAATGGCCTGAACTATGAATTTTCACGCGGGATAATTCCCCACGCACGCGCACGCGCCCGTAAGTATCCTCAAGCGTTCGCTTCAAAGACAAAGCAAGCTCGGAAACGCTCAGCTCCGGCACGTTTGACTTGGTTGAAGCTGAAGGGTTGAAATCAGAAAAATCATCCATAAAAAGCTTTTAGCAGTTTTTCGGCGAAATGCTATACTCAGTCTATGACCACACCCGTTTCTCTCCCGCCTTATGACCAACATTCACTCGAAGATGTGCTTAATAATCTTCTGGCCCAATTAAGCTGGGATAAGGATAGAGGAGCGCGCGTTCGCAAGAAAGCCGACATCCTGATCGGGAAAATCAGAAGCTCGGCAGCAGAGACCACAGAGATTGAAACCTTTCTCCAACATTATTCTCTAACCTCTCCCGAGGGCCGTGCATTAATGACGTTGGCAGAGTCCTTATTGCGCATTCCTGATGCAGCAACCGCTGACCTGCTGATAGCCGAGAAACTCTCCGCTTCAGATTGGAAGCAAGTGGGCGGCGAAAACTTTTTAATGAAAGGTGCAAGTAAGGGGCTAGGGCTTGCAAAATCCGCTTTAGGAATGGGATCAATTATCGGAGCTCTCGGGAAACCCGTCATTCGCAAAGCCATGACCGAAACAGTAAAACGTCTGGGTAGCCAATTTGTCTTAGGTCGCACAATAGAAGAAGCAATTTCAAATGGTGAGTCTGGTGCAGCAAAAAAGGGGTATCGCTGCTCCTTTGATATGCTGGGCGAGGGCGCCCGCACTGCTGAAGATGCAGAACGATATTTTAATGCCTATCTCTACGCGTTGGATAAAATTTCGGCGGCGGCCAACCTTGATAAACCGATAGAATCTCGCCACGGCATGTCCGTAAAACTCTCCGCACTTCACCCTAGATACCACTGGTATCATGCAGACACATGCATTCCGGCTATTACCGACAAATTACTCCAACTCGCACAAATCGCAGCACAAAAAGGGATTACCCTGACAGTCGATGCCGAAGAGTCTGAACGTTTAGAACTCTCACTGCAAATCATCCGCGACGTCCTTGCAAAGTTGGATAAAAATGACTGGCGCGGCTTTGGGTTGGCTGTACAAGCCTATGACCGTCGCGCCCCTTATGTAATTGATAAAATAGCAGAATTTGCAAAATCCTATAGCATGACACTTCAAATTCGTCTCGTTAAAGGTGCTTACTGGGACGGAGAAATTAAACGGGCTCAAATGGGGGGATGGAATGACTATCCTGTATTCCAACGCAAAAGCCAGACCGACCTATCTTATCTGACATGCGCACAAAAACTTTTGGGATTACGCGGCACAATTTATCCGATGTTTGCCACGCATAATGCCTATACGGCAGCAGCCATCCTTGATCTTGCAGGCGACGATAAAACAGGATTTGAATTCCAGCGTCTACACGGGATGGGATCATCTCTTGGTGACTTCCTGGTCAATGAAGAGAAACTCCCCGTAACGATCTACGCCCCGGTTGGACCTTACGAAGATTTGTTACCCTATCTGGTACGCAGAATGCTTGAAAACGGAGCGAATGCGTCTTTTGTCTCTAAACTAAGAGACAAAGACATACCGTTAGATGTAATTGCAGCAGATCCGGTTGAAAGAGTACGGCTAGAAACATCTTATGCGCCGATCCCCAGACCTGTGGAAATATACGGAAAAGGACGCAAAAACTCCCGTGGCTATGACTTATCCGTCTCTAAGCATCGAGACGTCTTTTTCACAAAAAAATCAGTCCCACAGATCAGCACAACACTGACACCAATCGCATCTACCGATTCCTTATTTACTGCAGCAAAATCTGCTTTTCTCGACTGGTCCGACACAGCCTCAATTGAACGGGCCAATTTCCTAAGAAAAGCCGCAGACTTATTAGAAACCCATACAACGGAACTCATGAGCCTTCTACAAAGCGAAGCCAAAAAAACATTGTTTGATGCCATTGCCGAGATTCGCGAAGCTGTTGATTTTTTGAGATATTATGCCCAGATGGCAGAAAAGGATTTCTCGAAATCCGGAACTGTCCTCACCGGACCAACCGGAGAATTAAACCGCATCAGATTAAGCGGACGCGGCACATTTGTTTGTATCTCTCCTTGGAACTTTCCTCTGGCCATTTTCTTGGGACAAGTCAGCGCCGCTTTAGCAGCAGGCAATTGCGTCATCGCAAAACCGGCCGAACAGACCCCGCAAATAGCCAAATTTGCCGTCGATTTGCTGCACAAGGCAGGGATTCCTGAACAGGTTCTCCAAATCGCAATCGGAGACGGAACACTTGGCGCAACACTCGTAGAACATCCGGATGTGGCAGGTGTAGCATTTACAGGATCAACCTCTGTAGCCCAAGCCATCAACCGCACGCTCGCAGAAAAATCAGGCCCGATAGTGCCACTCATCGCCGAAACAGGCGGACAAAACGCCATGATTGTGGACTCAACAGCTCTCCCCGAGCAGGTCGTTGACGATGTTGTGCTTTCTGCTTTTGGCTCTGCCGGACAAAGATGCTCGGCACTTCGTGTGCTCTATTTGCAGGAAGATACGGCAGATAAAATTATTGCTCTTTTGAAGGGAGCTATGCTGCAAGCAAAAGTAGGCGAAGCCTCCGACCCGTCCTCGGACATCAGCCAAATTATTGATAACGAAGCGCACAGCAATCTTGAAAGCCACATTGCTTACCTTGATAGCTTTGCCACGAAAATTGCAGAAATACCGACTGACCCGAAACTGGAGGGAGCATACTTCGCGCCTCGCGCCTATGAAATTAACCATATCGGGCAGTTAAAGGGCGAAGTCTTCGGCCCGATACTCCATGTAATTCGCTATAAAGCCGAAAATTTTGAAAAAGTGATAAAAGACATCAATGCGACAGGTTTTGGACTGACTTTTGGCCTTCACTCAAGGCTGGAACGTCGCTTTATTGAGCTTGCAGATAAAATCAAAGCCGGAAATATCTATATCAACAGGTCCATGATCGGAGCTGTCGTTGGTGTTCAACCATTCGGTGGGCAAGGACTCTCTGGAACGGGGCCAAAAGCTGGCGGACCGCATTATCTGCACCGTTTTGCCACGGAACAGGCAATATCCGATAACATTATGGCGTCGGGCGGAAATCTCGATTTAATTTCCCGAAACCTTGACTAATCCCCTGAACAGGCAGAGAAAAGGGGCATGAAATTGCCTATTCCGCCCAAATTTCCTCTAGTTGCTATTCCGACGCTTGGAATATTATGCCTTATTACGCCGCAAATAGGGGCAGCAAGCGCACTATTTTTTGGAATTTTAGCTGCAACCGTATTGGGGAACCCATACGCCCAACATGCCAAACTTTGGACATCCAGACTGCTCTCGACCAGCATTATCGGGCTCGGGGCAGGTATGAACCTAATAACCGTAGCGCACACTGGTCTGACAGGAATAGGATATACAGCCATTAGCATTGCCCTCACGATGTTTATCGGACTTGCTCTGGCGATGGCACTACGTACAGATAGAGAGACTTCTTTGCTGGTCACGGTAGGAACGGCCATTTGCGGCGGAAGCGCCATTGCAGCACTAGCCCCAACCCTCCAAGCCAAACATGAAAATATTTCAGTCGCACTCGGTGTTGTTTTTATGCTCAACGCCATAGCCCTTGTTATATTCCCCCCAATCGGTCATTTCTTTGAGCTAAGCCAACATCAATTTGGCCTGTGGAGCGCCTTGGCAATTCATGACACATCCTCTGTCGTCGGGGCAGGGTTAAAATACGGACCTGAAGCTTTGGAAACAGGAACAACTGTAAAACTAACCCGCGCACTCTGGATTGTTCCGCTTGTCTTTATTATTCAGGCTGTTTTGCAGCATCAGCGCAAAACAGAGGGGCCGACACAAACGCAAAAAAAGAAGTATCCGTGGTTTATTTTGGGATTTCTGACCATGGCAGCCCTTTTCACCTATATGCCTGAATGGCAAAGCTACGGAGATATGATCGAACTGACAGCAAAAAGATTACTGGTGCTAACCCTGTTTCTAATTGGATCAAACCTGACACTATCCAATATAAAATCAGTTGGTTTGAAACCATTTATCTTGGGAATTGCGCTCTGGCTGATTGTTGCAAGCCTTAGCCTGCTTGCAATAACGCAAAGCTGGATATGATTTCCAATTGATAAGACGGCAAAGCACCCTATACTGACCAAAATAATGACGAGGTAAGAGACATGAAGATTTTATTGGTAGGATCAGGCGGAAGAGAACACGCACTAGCATGGAAAATCATGCAATCTCCAAAATGTGATCAACTATTTGTGGCCCCCGGCAATGCAGGAATAGCCCAGATGACGACTTGTGTCCCGATCGGCGTTGAACAGGTCTCTGAGCTGGTCGAATTCGCAAAAAATGAAAAGATAGATTTCGTGATTGTCGGCCCGGAAGCCCCGTTAGTGTTGGGACTGGCAGACAAACTCAGAGAGGTGGGGATCGCCGTATTCGGTCCGTCAAAAGTTGCAGCACAGCTTGAAGGCTCGAAGGGCTTCATGAAAGATTTGTGCAGAAAATATAACATCCCGACTGCAGCCTATGAACGATTTACCGATATAGAACCCGCGCTTGCTTTTGTTGATAAACTCGGCGCACCGATTGTCATTAAAGCAGATGGCCTTGCAGCAGGAAAAGGTGTTGTTGTTGCAATGACTCTGGACGAGGCTAAGGACGCTGTAAAAGACATGCTCTCGGGAAATGCCTTCGGGAGTGCTGGCGCATCCATTGTGATCGAAGAGTTTCTAGACGGTGAAGAGATCAGTTATTTTGCAATATGCGACGGAGAAAACTTACTTCCTCTGAGTTCCGCACAAGATCACAAACGTGTCGGTGACGGCGACACGGGGCCAAATACGGGCGGCATGGGAGCCTATTCCCCCGCAAGACTGATGACCCCACAAATGGAAACAGAAATTCTCGAAAAAATTCTAAAACCGACTGTTGCAGGTATGAAAGCAGACGGTTGCCCGTTTACAGGCGTCTATTTCGCAGGAATCATGGTGGTAAACGGTGTTCCGAAATTGCTTGAATATAACGTCCGCTTCGGCGACCCGGAGTGTCAAACCCTAATGATGCGCCTTGAATCCGATCTGGTAGAAATGCTTTATGCTGCAGCAACAGGAAAATTGGATACCGTTAAACCCGTCTGGTCAGATAACCCGTCTTTGTGCGTGGTTATGGCAGCAAAAGGGTATCCGGCAAGCTACGTCAAAAACACTCCAATCAGAAATCTGGACAAAGCCGCAAATATTAACGGTGTTGTTGTTTTCCATGCAGGAACAGCGGAAAAAGATGGGGAGATCATCTCTGTAGGCGGTCGCGTTTTGGGCGTAACAGCCACAGCAAATTCTGTAGCCGAAGCACGGGAACGTGCCTATGCTGCGGTAGACTCATTGGACTGGCCGGAGGGATTCTGCCGTCGGGATATTGCGTGGCGAGCACTCTCATCTGACGTAGCAGAATAAGAAACATCAATCAACGCCACTTGAGACGGATCAAGCTGTTGATCAAAAAAGCGGATAGCATTTCGTGCGAATCGCACCGTATCGTCTGTGGCAAAGAAATTCATGCGCGCAGCAAAAGGAATAACTGGCCCCTGATAAGGTGCCGGCCCCAGGCGACTATATAAAACCTGAGCTGCTGCCGCACCGGAATTGACCAACGAAACCCCGCCCCCGAGAATATCAGTGATAATCTCGGAAAAAACAGGAAAATGGGTACAGCCGAGAATAAGCGTGTCTGGAGCATTGGCCTGATCGAAAAGCGGTTCCAGATAACGCAGCAAAATTCCACGCGTAATCTCATCAGAATAATGTGTCCACCCTTCTTCAGCTAGCGCCACCAACATCTGACAGGAGGCTGGACTAACATGGATATGTGGCGCTAAATTTTTAAGGGCAACAGAGTAGGCACCGGAATGAATTGTGCCGCTGGTTGCGATTACAGCAACATGATTATTTTTGGTAATGGATGCTGCAGCAATCGCGGCTGGCTCGATCATACCGATTGCAGGAATTGGACCAGCTTTTGCTAATACTGCATCCAAAGCATGTGTGGAAGCCGTATTACACGCAACCACAATCGCATCGACATCAAAATCGAGAATTTTCTGAGTCAGTGATTCGCTATATTTAATAACAGTTTCGCGACTCTTCGTACCGTAAGGAAGTCGGGCCGTGTCCCCGATATAGACAAAATTATCATTTGGAAACAATGCATTAAGCTCATGAAGAACTGTCAGCCCACCGATACCGGAGTCAAAAACACCAATGCGTCTTTGACCATTTACTAGGGGCATTATTTTTTCTCGCTCTTCACTCACGATATTGGTTTTTCTGGGACTGTTCCCGTGCTAAAATAGAACTATGTTCTCCTTATCAGCCTCTTAAGAAATCTTCAAGAAAAGGTTGGTACAAGAGGAGTCCTCCCATAAACAATCAAGGAGTTAAAATATGGAACTCGCAATTCATGGAAAACAAATGGATGTTGGGGATGCACTACGCACCCATGTCGCAACCAAATTGGAGGAAATCAACGCTAAGTATTTCAATCGAGCAATCGATATCACTGTAACGTTTGCACCCGAAGGGCATGGATTTGTGAAAACACACATTTCGCTGCGCGTCGGCAAGGACATCATGGTGACGGCCCATGCGACCGAATCTGATGCCTATATTTCTTTTGATACCACTGCTGAGAAAATCGCAAAGCAGCTGCGCCGTTACAAACGCCGCCTGCGCGATCACCATGCACGTTTGGAACAAACTCCGGAAACGGAAATGACCAAAGCGCGTGACTACATTCTGGCTGTGCAAGAGATGCAAGGTCAGGCAGAGGAAGAACCGGAGGATGTGCCTCAAGGTGAAGATCCTGTAATCGTAGCCGAGCAGCCGATGCAAATTCAGAAAATGAGTGTATCAGACGCTGTCATGCGCATGGATTTATCAGGACAAACGGCTATTCTGTTCCGCAACCCGAAAAACAACCACCTCAACATGATCTACCGTCGTGCTGATGGAAATATTGGATGGGTGGAGCCGGAAGAAAATGTTGCTTCTGCTGCTGAATAGCACTCTGGCGATTCACAAAGTTTAAATTCACAAAAAATAGCCTTCAGGATTGAGGGCTATTTTTTTAGTCATTTTGTCGCACTGCGTCGTCTTTTTTTGTAGAAATTCACTCATAAAGACGCTACCTAACTTCTCAAGAGTCAAACATACCTGCTTGGGGGACAGTCGGCATGCTAGATCAACTTAACAACGATCAGACACAGGATCTCGCAATTTCAAATGTCTATTGCGACTTAAAAGGATCCAATACAGAACAAATCTTCAAAAACCTGACCTGGAAAATTTCACGCGATATCGGCATTTCAGGATCAGTTGTTTTCTCTGACATGATAACAGCTTCAAAACGTCATGATGTGGGGATAGGTGAGGGAGTAGCTGTGCTCGATTGGAAATCAGACGGTATCAAGTCATCCTATGTCATTGTCGCCAAACTTGAAAACCCTATCGAAGTGAGCGCGATAGATGATCGTCCGGTTGATATTGTTTTGGTTCTGATTTCTCCACGCGAAGAATCCTTAACCCACCTACGTCATTTGGCAAGATTGACGCGCATGTTCAGAGATGACCATCTTCTGGAGCAGCTCCGCAGCACAAAATGTGCAGATGGCATGCTCTCAATTCTCTCTCCGGAAAATAGAAAAATTCTTGCAGCTTAATAGCCTGAAGCAAAATTAGGATTTATGCCCGCCAACCCATTCGATGCCATAACCAAAAGCACGATCCATTTCGGCATGGCCAGGGAAATATTCCGTGTAATTGATAACACGCATACCTTCGCGGACATTTTCTATCCCTGCAATCGCGCACAATCCCAAACCTTTTTGGTGAGATGAAAGCGTGACAACCATAGGATTAATCTCAGGAACACGGATTTGAATTTGCGGACGAACCATCGCCCAGTCCATTGCCCCTTGGTAAATATAAACGTAAATCAAGATACGCTTAAATTCATTCCAATGTGCTCCGTTCAGGTGCACATACTCATCTTCACCTTCGGAATTTCCGGTACGCTCATCTCCAGAAAGAGACAAATAAGGCTCAACATTGTAAGCCCCCATAAGACCGCCAAAAGCCTGAACTGCGCCGCGCTGCCCATTCTTCATCTCATAAAGAATACCGAGATCTAGATCAATGTCAGCGGTTTTTTTGCGTTTGAGCAACTTGCCCAAGAAACTGGTATCCGCAACCATTTGGTTATCCCAAGCAGCACCAATACGCACATCGCCAAAACCGCCGGCAGGAGGAGAGACTGAAAGTGTATCATTTCTCCTGCCCAAAAAATCAGCATTTATGCTTTGATCGTTCGGGTCAATATATCCTGCAGCACCGAGTGCACGACCATGACCAGAAAATTCTGACCGCTCACGAGTGGCCTCCATAAGGGAGCCCACTGAACTAGTGCCGGTACGAGAACGAGAATTATCACCTGAAGACATGATACCACCTACTAACCTTGAAAATACTAACCGCGAATAGCCAGACGACCAGGGTTATGGGATAGACGATGCAGCACTTCATCCAATTGGTCAAGAGATTTGAATTGAATAGACATGACCCCATCCTGAGCCCCATCCATATCAATAGAGACCTGCATACCGAGAACATTCGAGACTTCTTTTTCCAGCGCGATGGTATTCAGATCTTTTTCTTCCGCTGCACCAGATACCTTCTTCCCAACGGCTTTGGCTTTCTTTTTTACCGAGCGACCGGAGAGCTCACCAATCAATTTTTCCGTCTGACGAACACTTAGGCCAAGCGCAATAATCTTTTTAGCCTGCTCGATTTGTTGATCTTGATCGAGAATAAGTAATGTTCTGGCATGTCCTGCGGATAATTTACCCTCAGTCACCATAGCCTGAACGGGCCCGGCAAGATCATTCAAACGCAGCATATTCGCTACATAAGAGCGGCTTTTCCCAACACGCTCAGCAACTTGTTCATGTGTGTATTCAAACTGATCGGCCAACTGACGAAGTGCGCGTGCCTCATCAACTGCATTCAAATCTTCACGCTGCAAGTTTTCAATCAGTGCAATTTCAAGTGTGGTCGTATCATCAAGTTCACGGATAATAATCGGCACTTCATGAAGTTGCGCTTTTTGTGCAGCTCTCCAACGACGCTCACCCGCAACAATCTCGTACATCCCTTCTTCAGTTGGGTGAACCCGAACCAGAATAGGTTGAATAAGTCCGTGTTGGCGGATGGATTGAGCCAATTCTTCGATCGATTCATCGCGGAATGTATGACGTGGCTGAAAAACTCCCGGAACAAGTTGTGCTAAGGAGATAACACGACGCCCATTTGATGACCCGCTTGCTGAATTTTGAGAGCTCAGCTCTGCGGAACCTTCATTAGGTTGATTTATGGAAACAGGACTATCCATATCAACCTCATCATCCCCGAACAACGCGTTTAAACCGCGCCCTAGGCCGCGACGCTTGTTAGCTGAAGGAACAGTCACATCATCTTGATCTTGAGGAGTCATTTAATCACCTTATCTATCAGTCGTAATCATTTCACGTGAATCAGATGCCTGCACAGCATCTGTAGTATCAGTACTCAATTTCTTTTCCTTACGGATAATCTCACCCGCCAAGCGGATATAAGCCTGAGCGCCAGGGCATTTCATATCGTAAATGATAGCCGGCAATCCATAGGACGGAGCCTCAGACAGACGGACGTTTCGAGGAATAACAGTCTGATAAACTTTTTCTCCGAAATATTCTCGCACATCATCTGCAACCGCTCCGGAAAGACGATTGCGTGGATCATACATCGTGAGCAAAACACCATGAATATCCAGCTTTGGATTAAAATGCTGACGAACACGATCGATGGTTTTGACCAAATGGGACAAGCCTTCCAAGGCATAGAATTCACACTGGAGCGGAACAACGATCGCATCAACCGCCACCAAGGCATTCAACGTCACTAAAGACAAAGAAGGCGGGCAATCAGTAATCACGTAATCAAAGGGGAGAGGGCGGCGCAAAGCTTCGCGCAAACGATATTCGCGGCGCTTGGCGGTCACAAGTTCAATTTCTGCCCCTGCCAAATGCATAGAAGACGGGACAACAAACAAGCCAGGAACTTTTGTGGCTACGGCCAATTCGGCAGCATTCAACCCCTCTTCAAAAATAAGATCGTAGGCACTTTTTCGGATATCAGAACGCTTAACGCCGAGCCCAGTTGAAGCATTTCCCTGAGGGTCCAAATCTACCAATAAAACACGTTTACCAACTGCTGCCAAAGCCGTCGCCAAATTAACAGCAGTCGTCGTTTTTCCGACGCCACCCTTCTGGTTAGCAACAGCCAGCAGGCGAGGCATTTTTCCGGTAGGGCTGATGCCGCCTGATTTTCTGGACTGGTCTAATTCTTTTGAAGCGGATGTAACAGTAGGCGCGGCACTAACGGCTGGGATCATCATAGAATCCTTACATTGGGTCATAAATTTACTGGAACGGAAACACTATACAATATAACAACCTCTCGTCAAGAAATGAGTCACGACACATAAATGATTCACGTGAAACATTTTGAGCCATTTCCCGTAGCGATTCACGTGAAACACTAGGCGAGAGCCTTGATATTTCTTAATCTTAAAATTCTAGCCTTAGGATCGGTTCGGCTCTTGGAAATCTCCAGATCAAAGGAATAAAACTCCCTTGCTTCAGAAATTTCGGCTTCTGCTCTCTCCCCTTTGGGGAAAAGCAGAAGCAAATCATCTCGTCCTTCCCACCAAACTTTGGAGAGATCTAATAAACTTTTGAGTGAAGCCAAAGCTCTTGCGGAGATCACATCTGGCTGAGGAAGAGTCTTAATATCCACATGCTCTACACGCTCATTGTGGATAATAACGGGGATAAAAGTTTCACGTGAAACAGCCGCCATAAATGAGCACTTCTTTTGATCTGATTCAAATACATGAACTTCCAGATCAGGCTTAGCAATAGCAAGAACCAAAGCAGGAAAACCTGCCCCAGACCCAAAATCAAACAGTACCTTTGCATCGATTGGCATAAATTCTAAGAGCTGAAGAGAATCATCGAAATGCCGGCTTTCAATCTCTTTCAAGGTTGATGGCGCTACCAAATTAATGGCCTTGGACCACTTAACCAAAAGAGACTTATAGAGAGACAGTTTTGCTTGAATATTCGAACTCTTAGGCAACATCTGCATGGGCCTCATCGTCCTTCCGCTTCACATATCTTAATAAGGCGACCACAGCAGCAGGGGTTACACCTGGTATACGTGAAGCAGCGCCCAAGGTTTCTGGACGTGCGTCCTGCAACTTAACCCGTATTTCAGTAGAAAGACTCCCGATCATGCCGTAATCTAGATCAGCAGGCAAAATCAGATTCTCATCTCGCTTAAAGGCGGAAATATCGGCCTCTTGCCGATCCATATATCCTGAATAAACAGCATCAATCTCTAACTGATCAACAACCTGTTGAGTGAACACTAAAAGTTCGGGGAATACACGAACCATATCATTCCATGAAATATTCGGCATTCTCAAGAGATCGAGGACACTTCTTCGAACCCCATCACGATTAACTTGAATATCAAACTGGCCTAGTTCATTTGGTGTTTTTGCAAGCCGGGAACATAAATCTCTCGCGGCACGAAGCTGTGAGGACTTCTCATTCCAAAATTTTTGGCGCTGCGCGCCAACACAGCCAACCTCTATTCCGCGATCTGTAAGTCTCTGATCAGCATTATCCGCCCTTAGCCTTAAACGATATTCGGCACGACTGGTAAACATACGATACGGCTCTGGTGCACCACGCGTTATAAGGTCATCGACCATAACCCCGATATAAGCCTCAGAACGATCAAGGATGAATGTTTCACGTGAAACACTATTTTTGACTCCGACTGTTCGTGAAGCCTTCAGGGCCGCATTTATACCGGCCATAAGCCCTTGGGCAGCGGCCTCTTCATAGCCTGTCGTGCCATTAATTTGCCCCGCTAAAAAGAGGTTTTCTGCTGTTTTAGACTCGAGTGTTGGCTTCAAATCCCGAGGGTCACAGAAGTCATATTCAATGGCATAACCATACTGAAAAACTTCAACATTTTCTAATCCTGGAATAGAACGGATAATCTTATCCTGAACATCAATCGGAAGAGAAGTCGATATGCCATTAGGGTAAACCGTCGGGTCATCCAAACCTTCAGGCTCCAGAAAGATCTGATGTCGCTCTTTGTCTGCAAAGCGCATAATCTTATCTTCAATAGATGGGCAATATCTTGGTCCTCGGCTTTTAATCTGTCCTGAATACATTGGTGCACGGTGGATATTTTCACGTATAATTTCATGCGTGCGAGCGCTGGTATAGGTCATATAGCAAGAGATTTGGGGGACAGTAATTTTCTCTGTCATAAATGAAAACGGGATAGGGGGTTCATCACCCTTTTGCTCTTCTAACTGATCCCACGCGATAGTGCGTCCATCCAGCCGTGCGGGCGTTCCTGTTTTTAATCGCGATAATGGAAGATTAAGACGCTCCAAGGCCAAAGCCAATCCAACAGAAGGAGCTTCACCAACACGACCGGCGGGAGTTTGGGTTTCCCCTTGATGGATAATACCGCGTAAAAACGTTCCGGTAGTTAAAACAACAGAGGAACAGTCGACACGCCGTCCATCAGCAAGAATAACACCACTAACTGATTGATTTTCCTCAATAATAAGGTCTTCCGCCCCACAGGAAATAATTTCCAGATTCTCATAATCTGAAAGAAGGGCCTGCATAGCCTCACGATAAAGCTTTCTATCAGCCTGAGCGCGCGGCCCGCGAACAGCCGGACCTTTAGAGGCATTCAACATTCTAAACTGGATGCCAGCCTGATCAATCACGCGGCCCATAACACCATCCAAAGCATCAATTTCCCGAACCAGATGACCTTTTCCTAGGCCTCCAATAGCGGGATTACATGACATGGCACCAATTGTATCAAATCTATGCGTAACAAGCGCTGTTCTAGCACCCATACGCGCAGCAGCAGCAGCAGCTTCACACCCTGCGTGACCGCCGCCAATAACGACAACATCAAATTTCATGTGATTGCTCATGAGAGCCCTTTCACGTCCGATGAAAAAACATCGCTTCTTTTACAGGATTCTGTGGATAAAAATCAATTTTTTTCAGACCAAGAAGACCGCCAAATCCTCGGAAAGGGAAAAACATTCCTCCAAAAAGCGATTCTCAGCGCGCTCAACGTGCATAGGTATGATAATAATTCAAGAGATGCACAAAATAAGTGCAGCAAAATCCGATTCGAATCGTCTCGAAATCGAGAAAAATATCATTAGTTATCAATATATTAGAAAATACACCCAGAAATGGACTAAAAAATATGCAGCAAAAATTACCCCAAAATTAGAGAATACAGGGTCTCATCAACATCAACAGATTTACCGAACCACGCTTCAAAACCGGGGCGAGCTTGATGCAACAACATCCCTATACCAGTGACATAATCCAAACCACGAGATTCAGCTGATCTTAGCAAATCCGTCATAAGCGGCGCATAGACAATATCATTTACCAGACAATTATCAGGAAGAAGAGAAAGATCAACTTCCAACGACGCCTGACCAACCATTCCCAAGGATGTTGTATTCACCAATAAATGACAGGATTTCAAAATATCAGGTAAGGACTCCCAATGCGCAAATCCACACCCGAATTCATGTGCCAAAGCCTCAGCCTTGGATACGGT
>QKCR01000149.1 GCA_003245575.1 Alphaproteobacteria bacterium
TTCACCTAGCTGTTTGTTCAAATTTTCTGGGCCACTTCTCCGTAAGTGATCCTTTCTTCTGTGGTCAGTCTACTCGCGAGATTCATAGTAAGCTCTCACACGCGGATCATTATTGATACGCTCCATATGTTCAAAAAGTGCCGGAGCTACTCGTTGGACTATATCCGTCGGAACGTGATCTAAAATTCCTTTGCATAGTGATCGTGCCTGAACAAATGCTGCCAGGTCGGCTACTGTCATATGATTGCCGGCGAAATATTTTCCGCCACCGCGAATCAAAAGCTGATTTAGACCCCGCAGAAAGATTGTCAACCAACCATCCACAAGCTTTTCACGTGCCAATCGCAAATCTTCTCCCTCCAGGCCAAACGTACCGACGATTCGGTAGGTAAGATCCTCAAGGGCACCCAATACTTCGTCGCAGTAAAGGGCCTGAAGATCGTCTTTGGGATAGAGACCAGCCATTTTCCCAACATAGCGGCTGATGGCGCTCGATTGGGTTATCTGAGCACCATCGATTTCAAGCACGGGGACACAGGTAAAGCGCATGTTTGATCGTATCTTACTAAACTCCTCAAACGTTATACGGTTGTCCTCAAAGTCTATCCCCGCTACGTGAAAAGCAATTCTGATTGGCTCCGCACGTCCACCGTCTATGTCGAAATAAGTTAATTTGTATATAGACATTGTATAATCCCTCAATGTTACGTTGGTTGGTAACCTGCAGAAAGTGCAGGGATGAATTTCGAATCCGGAGTGACTTGGCTGTACTTAATGAGCCGGAGAGTCGTATTTTTTACCTTATGTATTGGAGGGGCTATTGGCTACATAAAGCATTGTCATATACGGAAACCGGAATATTTCTTGAGTGGATATGATCTCTTCCTTCGGCGAGGTGTATGTTCCTCATTCTACGACGTGACTGAACATAGGTTGGTCTGGTTCATCAATAAACTGTTAAGACAACCCTACGAAATCTCTCAAAAGAACAATAACATCAATGGAGATATCTGCTGATCATATTTACCTCAGCGGTACATTAAAACTGAAATGCAAAGTTATACTGCAATGGTTGTGATTGGTAATTAGCCCCGAAAAGTCGCAGAATTTTGACCTGGTGATTTAATCTTGCAAGGTCAATTTGGCAGGGGTAGAATGCAGAAAAACATTTAAAAACCATCGATTTAGAAACTGCGAGTGGCAGATATGGCTTACAAATACATGATTCAGAAAGCATCCATTCCTAAGTAATCTGACCAGCTTTAGCTCCCTTTATAATAAAAAAACTGCAGCGGTAAGCTTAAGTTTGGCGGAAAGGCAACCATGAAGCTACGAAACAACATAGCCGCATTTGGTTGGGGAATAAGCATCCTCTTCCTTGTGATGTGCTCAGCAATTACGTACATCATTTTCCGAGACGGCTTTTCGAGCCTCCAAATCTATCCACCTGACACCCCTCGCTTTTACCAGAGTTGGACTCTGCCCGTTGTGCTCGCAGTATTTTGGACATTCGGCTTGGGGGCTGCGTGCTACTTCGCAAAGAAACCGTCCGTACAAGTCGAAGTCCGACCAGACAAGTCTGTTGCGATTATCAGGCGCTTCCCATTCCGAAAAGAGGTGCAGGTATTTCAAGCAACTGAACTGAGCGCCGCAGAGGTAGTCGAGAAAGAAGATAGCGACGGAGATCCATACTTCACTGTTGCTGTAACCCATGCGGGAGCAAGTTCCATTATTATCGCTGAAGGGCATGTTCGTCAGGCGTGCGAAAAGGTGGCTTCTCACTTCAATACTGATATCGGGAAGATAACTGTTTAGTATACAACATTGTCGAACAACCCATCATTGCAACGGTCCTGCGCAAAAAATCGCTCAGGCCCGAGGATTCAAATGTTAACCATATGGGAAAACTAAGACCATATAAAGAAATAGATAAAGATTCCATTATAGATATCTATGCTTTGTCAAAAATGGACGAATTAATAAATGAACAAGACATTTTCGAATTCCTGCCATTGGTGAAAGATAAAACAAGGTACAAAAAACTATTTGAGTCAGATATCTTTGTGTATGAAGAGGAAGCAGTCGTAGGCTATTGTGCGTACCATCTAAATGAAATCCGTGCCTTGTACACAAGCCCAACATATAGAGGGCGAGGCATAGGTAAATATATGTTCGAATATATGCTTGGAGCTATAAAAGGTGAACCATATTTATTTGTAGCAAGATCAAATGATAAGGCGAAAACAATATATAAAAAATATGGCTTTGTCATTGTTGATGAATTTCAAACAAAATACAATGGTAAAGCTGTGTTTGCTAACAAAATGAAACAATTGCTTAATGAGCCAATTAGTCGGGATCGCTAAAGCTAACCGATTATAGCAATGAGAAACGAAGAAATGAAATCTATAACAATAAATCCAAATCTAGTCGCCTACTGTGGTTTGTATTGTGGAGCCTGCAATAAACATCTTCATGGGAAATGCTTTGGATGCCATTCAAATGAAAAGGCATCTTGGTGTAAAATCCGTTCTTGTTGTATTGCAAATGACTACAAATCTTGTGCAGACTGTAGAGATTGTTCAACCCCAAATGATTGTAGGCAATTTAATAATTTCATCTCAAAAATATTTGGGTTCATCTTTAAATCTGACAGAACAGCATGCATACAAAAGATAAAAGATATTGGAATTGACAAATTCGCTGAATACATGGCAGAACAAGGTACGCAAACAATAAAAAGGAAATAAATGAGCGCCAATTGGCGTTGGATCAGCCATTGCTGAGAGGGTCTTCAAAAACATGGCTATTTTGCCAGCCAGAAGCTCAGTGTTACCCCACGTCGGTTGGAAGACCTGAGATCTAAGGCAGAGTGTGGGATTTAAATTCTGCCTGTCGCCGGAGGAATATCGTATTTCTTCGGTAGGTATAGCTTGTTCAAGATGATAGCTATGAATCAGGCGCTTGCCATGCATGCGCGCCAGGCTTTTGGAAAATTGCATCTCGTTTACATGGACGTCAATGGTTGCTTTTGACAAAATTGCTTGATGAATGACCTGACTATGGTTCCTTTTAAGGTAATCTCTCAGCTGATGTCGAAAAGTTTGGTATCCACCTATTTTCAACCTGCCTCACATCGGCACGTCTCTTAAGAAAGGGAGCAGTTGTTACTTAAATAGCCAGTGCTTAACAGCTTTTGTGTAGCGCGGCATTACCAGATAAACCATGAAAAATACGACAGATCCAGTGATAACTAAAGTGTCGATATAATGATTTTGAGGAATGCCCAGCAAACGCAAGAGGGGTATCAGAACCAGTGGTACAACAAGAACCAAAGGATAGATAGCTGACCAAGTAACAAGATACTGTTTCCAGCGTACTGGCAAGGTCGCTTTTGCGCCTTCTGGTGTAAACCAAAAATCGAGACCGCTTTTAATGAAGAAGTCATCATCTTTTGCGAGAATTGGTCTCACTTTTTCAATAAGACGCTTGCGATGTTCTGAATCCATCCAGTTTGCAAGGTTTTCTCGTGTATCAAATCTGATTATGACTGTAAAGGTAGCTGAAAGGCCAGTTAGGGGACGAATTAAGTGCCAGTCAAGATGCCCTTTCGAGCTCCTGCATAATGGCCCAATTTCATTCAACCATTCATCGTAAAGGGATTCTTTGCCCGGCTGAACTCGATGTGTAATGACGACAGTGGCGCCCTTATCCTGAAGATCTGAGTTTTCATTGTTCTGGTTCAAAGCATCTCTCTCTTTGCTCAGGGACGAAATTCTGAAAGTCATCCCTGAGCAGTTAAATTATTTACGCCGCTTTTGGCGGAAGTGTTTCACCCTTAAAATTTCCCCGAGGAGCAGCCTTGTGGACCATGGTGTATGCATAATCAACACCCATGCCATAGGCGCCACTATGCTCCTGTACTAAAGCAATTGTTGCATCATAGGTTTCTTTTCTCGCCCAATCGCGCTGCCACTCCAATAGCACCTGCTGCCAGGTCATCGGCACGACTCCGGCCTGTACCATTCTATCCATAGCATAGTTATGGGCTTCCAAAGAGGTGCCACCTGACGCATCGGCAACCATATAGATCTCGTAATTCCCTTCAAGCATTGCGGATAAGGCAAAGGTACAATTGCACACCTCTGTCCAGAGACCTGAAACTACGACCTTTCCCCTTGCATTTTTAGCAAGCGCGTCACGAACCTTCTGATCGTCCCATGAATTCATGGAGGTTCGTTCAAGCAAGGGAGCATTGGGGAAAACATCAAGCAGTTCCGGATAGGTGTGGCCAGAGAAGCTCTGGGTTTCCACGGAAGTTATGGTTGTCGGGATATTGAATATTTTAGCAGCCTTGGCGAGCCCTATGACATTATTCTTCAGGGTTTGTCGATCAATACTCTGTACGCCGAAAGCCATTTGGGGTTGATGATCGATAAAAATCAACTGACTATTGATGGGGGTTAACACTTCCAATTTATTTTTATCCATTGTCTTTCTCCAGAATCTTTGAGAGAAATTACAGACGTGAAAGAAATAAAATGAGCATTATCACGCCTGTGAAGGCGTCGTTTTTTTGATTTTGGATCTTGTGCCGACGGACTACACAATACAGCGATCCAAACTGGTCATTTCCTTAAATGCTGCACCCACAACCTGATTGCCAGGCCCTTCCATCTGCACCAAGAATCCAATGTTGGTGAGCGACATGGTGTTCATGCATGCCAACCTGAGATGTCTCCGTCTTTTGCTTTTGATAGCCACCGAAATGTGCAATTGGAGACCAATCCGGACTTACTGGTGGTAATTCCGGGCTGTGCCCGGCATATTCAGCGGCGCCATCCACTATTTCGCCATCAACTATTGTCAGAACGCTTTCCAGATTACGGATCTCATCTTCTGCAACGGCAAAATAATCATTTGAGAGAACAGCGAGGTCAGCCAGGCTGCCTGGAGTCAAAGTTCCTTTTATGTGCTCTTCACCGCTGAACCAAGCACTGCCAATAGTCCATAATTTTAATGCTTGTAACCGGTCTATTCTGTGTTCAATGGCATTAATTTCTGTTCCTCCTACAGTTTTGCCGGTTACGAGCCACCAAAGACAGGTCCATGGATGGTAACTTGCTACCCTTGTCCCGTCGGTACCGCCACCAACAGGAAGGCCCATTTTCAACATGGATTGTATCGGTGGTTTTGCTTGTACAGCCTCAAGGCCATAGCGTCTTATGAAATATTCACCCTGATAAGCCATGCGATGCTGGATGGCAATGCCACCACCGAGGGCCATTATTCGCTCCAGATTTTTATTGCTCACAGTTTCCGCATGATCAAAGAACCAGCGCAATTGGTCAATTGGGGTATCTCTATGAACTCGTTCAAATATATCTAAAAACCTTTCAATGGATTCATCATATGTGGCATGAATTCGCCAGGGCCATCGAGCTTCGGCAAGTTTTCTGACAACATTTTCCAACTCTTCTTCCATCAATGGCTTGAGATCTGGCCGTGGTTGCAGAAAATTTTCGAAATCGGCAGCGCTCCATACCAAATTTTCTCCGGCGCCATTAACTCGTAGCATGGCATCTCCATAACCAGGAGAGGTCATGTCCAGCCATTTTTCGTAATCGTTGATTTCCTCTCCCGGCTGCTGGGCGAATAAACTATAGGCGATTCTTAGAGTCAGCTGGTTTTGTTCAGCTAACTGGTTCACAACTCTGTAATCATCCGGATAGTTTTGTCCGCCTCCACCTGCATCCGAAACGCTGGTGATCCCGAAACGATTTAATTCTCGCATATAGTGACGAGTTGAGTTGATCTGATCTGAAAGTGAGAGTTTGGGTGCTTTGGCAATTGTCGAGTAAAGCAAAAGTGCATTCGGTTCGGCGACAAATAATCCTGTCGGAACTCCGGATGCATCTCTGACAATCAGCCCTCCAGGCGGATTGGGGCTATTCTTGTTTATTCCTAATACTCGTAGTGCTGCTCGGTTTAATAAAGCGCAGTCATAGAGGTGGAGTATGAAAACAGGAGTTTCAGGAGCTACTGAATTGACTTCATCGAGACTAGGTAAGCGACCTTCTAAAAATTGAAACTCATTCCAACCCCCGATGACTCGTACCCATTGGGGTGGAGGTGTGCGCTC
>QKCR01000044.1 GCA_003245575.1 Alphaproteobacteria bacterium
GTGCCACTGCCTGCCCGATGCAAATGAAAGTTTTGTCTCAATTACAGGAGTTGATGATTGAGAAAATGGGTGGCAATTTGGGCAAAGATATATTTATCGTATCTATTACATTAGATCCTGATCGTGATAACCTAAATAAGTTACAATCTTATTCAAGTAGTTATTCTAAGGGGCCGGGTTGGCTTTTTCTGACCGGCGATAAGAAAAATGTCGACTGGATCAACTATAGGCTGGGTCAGTACGCTGAAACCGTCGAGCTGCATACGAGTTTTTATCTGCTGGGAAATCTGAAAGAGGGGAAATGGCTCAGAATTCAACCGAATGCGGATGCACAGCAACTCATGAAGATGCTTCAGGAAGAAGTCGGGCAATCCTGATACAACGTTTGTCCTGTTGTCTGACTATTTGTTTTTTGTTGTTGGTTGCTTCCAATGTTTACATGCCGCGCTTGGCATTTGCCGGTAGCTTGACAGCCATTGAGATGAACGGTCGACAAATCTATTTTTCTGGAGAAAGCCCTTCAGGAAGAGCGATTGGTTCTTCATTTGGTTTGCAACAGGTGCAGATTCCCGGGAATTTGGCAGTTTGTAGCAGTTGTCACGGATATGATGGATTGGGACGTCCTGAAAGTGGTATTGAGCCGACGAATATCACTTGGAAGCACCTGACAAAGACCTTTGGACACATTCATGACAATCTACAACACCCCGCCTTTACCGAGAAATCTCTCAAGACATTTATACGAGAAGGAATTTATCCCGGTGGTCAGTCGGCCGACCCCGGGATGCCTCGATACGACATGTCGGAAAGTGACCTGGACGCACTGGTCGCTTATATTAAAAAGCTCGGCTCGATCCAGGACTCAGGGATTTCTCCTGGGCAGATTAGGGTTGGCACCGTCATGTCTGTTGACGGTGTGTTGGCGGAAAAAACAGCTCAATTAGAGAAGCTTATCCAAGGCTATTTTGAGCAGATAAATGCTTCCGGCGGGATATTCGGCCGCGAATTGTCTTTGGTATCATACCACCTGAAAAATAAGCCTGATGGAATAGCCCGGCTCAGAGAATGGATTATCGCGCAGGATTTGTTTGTCCTGCTAAGCCCTTATATCCCTAGCTATGAATTTTCTTTTCAGAAAGTTGTCACACAAATTGATGTCCCTGTGATCGGATATTATACACTTTATCCCCCCATTGATTTTAAGGAAAACCGCAAGATATTTACTCTGCTGCCAGGCGTCTATAACCAGTTCATGGCATTACAGAAATATCTGAGTTTGCTGAATATTGAACCCGCTCCTAAAGTCGGGCTGGTGTATGAGGCAACAGTTGAGATGGAGCGGGTGGTAGGGCAATTGGAAAACAGCTGGGCAAACACCGAATGGAAACTGGTAAAAAAAATAAATGTTTCAGAAAAAGCAGATAGCCCGGAAAAGATTGCTGAAGAACTTCGGAAGGCGCATGTAAACATAGTTGTTTATGCGGGTTTCGATGACACAGGTCTGATACGGATTATGGACCTAGCATCTAGAAAGAACTGGACTCCTGTATTTTTAACTTCCGGAAGTTTGACTGGCAAAGCGCTTATGTCGGTTCCTAAAAATCTGATGTCACGTTTCTTCATAGCCTATCCTTCTTTAAATCGTGACCGTCTTCCCCGCGCGGTTTCGAAATTGCGGGAAATTGTTGATCTGGAAGAAGTTGATGTGAAGAATATTCATGGTCTTATTTCGGCCTATGTTTCCACCGAACTTCTGGTTACAAGTCTGCGCAAGAGTGGGCGTGAGATTGATCGAAGAAAGATGATCTCTGCCCTAGAAAAAACGTATAAGTTCACCACAGGATTAATGCCGACATTGTCATATTCAATGAATCGAAGAGTCGGAAGTGACGGCATATATATAGTACAACCGAAACTATTGAGGGAACCAGGCCGCTCACCGTATTCAGTCCAATGGTTTGCACCTTCCTCGCCTTGATGATTGATGCTCCCTAGGGAATACATTGCTTATGCACTGTTAAAAGATTATCTCCCTCACTTTAATGAAAAAAATAAAGACGAAAGTACTATGAAAATGCTGTACCTAATAAGTTCTTGTGCCCGGAAAAACCTTCATTTGATCTCAGAGCGAGAACGAAAGAAGCCTTGGGGGGATGAATTTCTACCTACCCAAAAACTCTTTGCCTACAATTTTAATTACGATTCTCTTTCCTTGTTAGATTGATTGTTTACAAAAATGGATATTCAAAAAATCATAAAAGACATTGAAGAATCAGGTGATTACCGTATTGTTAGAAGGCTTAAAGAGGTAAGTGGCTATCATGAGAATGCCCCTTCAGAAAGGTTGATTGGTCTTTTTCTTGATGTAGAAACAACAGGATTGACTCCTGGGGTGGATAAGATCATAGAATTAGCCCTTGTCTCATTTGAGTTTTTGTCTGATGGGCGGATATTCAAAATCCTTGACAGGTTGGATGAGTTTGAGGACCCAGGATTTCCTATTCCTGAAGGTATTGTGAAGCTCACAGGCATCACAGATGAAATGGTTCATGGGAAGCACATTGACGTTGATACAGTAAATAGAATCGTTGAGTCCGCATCTGTTGTCATTGCGCATAACGCCAATTTTGATAGGCAGTTTTTAGAATCCAGCTTTCCCATTTTTGAAAAGAAGGCATGGGCATGTTCCATGAAAGACATCCCTTGGCGAGAAGAGGGTGTAGAAAGTTCTAAGCTTGAATACATAGCCTATAAGCTGGGTTTCTTTTTCGATGGTCATAGAGCCATTAATGATTGTCTAGCAGGTATCCATGTTCTTTCAATGCCTCTACCTTCCTCTAACGAATCAGCATTAAAAACTCTTCTCGATAACGCTCGCAAAAAGGAATATAGAATCTGGGCAGAAGGCAGTCCTTTTGATTCAAAAGACATTCTCAAAGCTAGGGGCTATCGCTGGAATGCTGGAGATAATGGGAAGCCAAAAGCATGGTTTGTTGATGTGCCTAGCGAGAGCATGAAGGATGAGATCGGATTTCTTCATTCTGAAATTTACAACCAAGAAGTGGAGTTGAGAGTAGATCTGCTCAATGCTTTCAATCGTTTTTCTGGCAGAATTTGATATGCAATGATGGAGGGTGTTTGTCTTGGGCTTCGACCAGTTAATAGAATTCCTCACTAACAAGATGCGCATGTCTCACATCTATCAGCCATTATTGATAAGGAGTCTGGTGGATGCAGGTGGCAGTACGACGTTAAGGCAGCTAGCACAGGTATTCTTGAAGCAAGATGAAAGTCAGCTTGTCTATTACGAAAAGCGTCTCAAAGAGTGTGCATCGTCAAAGCATCTGGCACTTTTTGACCTTCCCCCGAAATTGTGGACAGTCCGAAAAGCTGCTACAACAGCACCAGGAGGACTGGCATGGTTTCGAAGAGAAAACGTTATTCTCGTGAGTTCAAGATCGAAACGGTTCGCTTAGTAACCGGCAGCGATCATTCCGTGTCGGAGGTGGCCAGAGATCTGGAGATTCACCCCAACACACTTTACAAGTGGATTCACCAGTACGGCGAGAATCCTAAAGAGGCCTTCCCGGGCAAAGGGAAGCAAGCCTCTGAAGCAGAAGAACTTAGTCGGCTCAGGCGCGAAAACCAGCGCCTTAAAATGGAGCGCGACATTCTAAAAAAAGCGATGGCCATCTTCTCCAACGACCCGAAGTGATTTTCCGCTTCATGCAACAGCATAAAACGGAATTTCCCATCTCGGTCATGTGCGAGGTGCTGTCAGTCTCACGCAGCGGCTACTATGCTTGGCGGAAGAATCCCGAATCCAAGCGAAAGCAGTCAAACAACAAGCTGCGGAAGAAGATTCGCACCATCCATCGAGACAGCGGGGAGTCTTACGGCAGCCCCCGCGTCTATCAGGCGCTCAAGCAGCAGGGCGAAGCCTGCAGCGAAAATCGCGTTGCCCGCCTGATGCGAGAAGATGGCCTGCGAGCGAAAACGAAGCGACGCTTTAAGGCGACCACCAACTCGAAGCATAATTTACCTGTCGCGCCGAACTTGCTGGATCGGGACTTCTCACCGGAAGAACCGAATCAGGTTTATGCGGGCGATATCACTTATATCTGGACCACCGAGGGTTGGCTTTACCTGGCAGTGGTCATCGACCTGTTTTCCAGATCGGTTATTGGCTGGGCCATGAATAAGCGGATGACCCGGCAATTGGTTATGGATGCCCTGACCATGGCGGTGCAAAGACGCAGACCGTCCTCAGGAGTCATCTTTCATTCTGATCGTGGCTCACAGTATGCCAGTGGCGACTTCCAATCGCTGCTGGACAAATACGGCATGCGATGCAGCATGAGCCGCAAGGGCGATTGTTGGGACAACGCCCCGGTTGAAAGTTTCTTTGGCAGTTTGAAGCAGGAACTGGTATTTCATCAGAGCTACCCGACCCGCTTCCACGCTCGACAGAGCATCTTCGAATATATCGAGCGATTCTATAACCGCCGTCGCCTTCACTCGACTCTGGGCTACAAAAGCCCGGCTGATTACGAGGCGACCTATTTTAAACTTGTAGCTTAACCCGGT
The DNA here is from genome assembly GCA_003245575.1 of Alphaproteobacteria bacterium. Lineage (GTDB taxonomy): Bacteria > Pseudomonadota > Alphaproteobacteria > Micavibrionales > Micavibrionaceae > UBA1573. The sequence goes on from QKCR01000044.1 coordinate 4,588, forward strand.
GTCCACTCAACCGGGGGAACGTCATTTGGGTGGTTAAACTTAGGGAGAGGGTGTAAAAAACTTTGTGTAAATGGTCTCAGTCGGTTACAACCCGTAACCACTGATGACCATATGAGGTTCTGCCCGGAATGTCGAGGTATCCAACTTGATCCATTGTGATAAGCTAGTCACATGTGTGGACGAACATCAACAGCAGACTTAACAGCAGAATCACTGAAGACTACCTTTGGTTTAAGTAAAATTATCCCATTCCTAAAAAGCTATAACGTCGCACCAACACTCCAGATACCCTCAGTTCGAGAGCAGAACAACACACGCTCTCTAGTCACCTTCAGATGGGGTCTAATACCTCATTGGGCTAAAGACAAAGAGATTGCCCTACATACATTCAACGCACGAATAGAAACACTCACTCAGAAACCTTCATTCAGAGAATCAATCAAATTTAAAAGATGCATAGTTCCTGCTAGTGGTTTTTACGAATGGCAGAAATTAGAGCATAAGAAGCAGCCTTATTACATATTTAGAGCTGATAGGAACCCAATAGCATTTGCTGGTTTGTGGGACGCTTGGACTGATAGAGAAACAGGTGAGAGGATTGAGAGCTGTTCTATTGTTACAATGCCAGCTACGCGACTGATGGCAGAGATACATGATCGTATGCCCGCTATTTTGGAGCCAGAGCATTTTGATGTATGGCTTGATCCTGAGTTTAAGGAGCCACATGTATTACAGGATATCTTGAACTCTGAAGAGCATGATTTGGATATGTATCCAGTGTCTGGCTATGTAAATAATTCTAGAAATGATGGCGAGAAGTGTATCGAGCTTTTAGACGTATAGTGTATTCAATAAATCATATTATCGATTGAAAACTAAACATTACTAGTTTATGTTCTTAGAACAGGGGATAACTTTAATCCAAAGATAATAAAACCAATGACAACAATCACTGAGCTTGCATCAGAAATCGTAATTGCACACGCATCATCAACTGCAATGTCGAAAGATGAGCTTCTTTCTGAACTACAAGCAGTTCATACTATATTATCCGCTTTAGAAAAAGGTGAGACTGTAGATATACCTTCTCATGAATCAGAAACTGAAGAGACTGCTCCGGCTATTACTAAGCGTAAAGCTTTTGGTAAAAAGCAGATCTTCTGCATGGTTTGCGGAAAAGGTTTCACTACTCTCAAACGTCACCTTAGTTCTGCACACGATATGACTCCTAAAGAATATCGGGATAAGTTTGATATCCCTGCTGGTGCGACTTTGGCAGCTAAGGATTATTCTGAAAGCAGACGCCAAATGGCTATTGATAAGGATTCAGGTGCAGGACTTGCCAAAGCTCGTGCAGCTAGAGGTAAGAATAAGTAGTCTATTGCACCGGTGATTAAACAGTTAAGTCAAGCAGCATAAGCGATCTTTGGATGTTTGAAATAGTTGCGTACATGCCTCGGCCGATTCTGCAGGGTGCACATGAAGGACCGGGTCTTCTTCTCCAGTTGCTTCTCGTTCCGGGCCGGCAAT
>QKCR01000072.1 GCA_003245575.1 Alphaproteobacteria bacterium
CCATCCTCTGAACCAATTGGTGAATGAGATCATGCTGAGACAGAAAGCGAGCTGTTTGGTCACTCACTTTCGGGAGCAGTCTGATAATATTTGACTGCACATGAGGAATTTTTATAGGAAAAGGATCTGGCATTTAGTTTAAGCGCTTATTGTATCTATTGAGCATAAGGCGCATCATTTAATCGTCATATCTGAAGATGGGATCATCAGGTTTAGATAAGGCAGAAGACCTTTTTCTCTCAGAAAATCCATACGCTCGGACGGTTTGTGAGACGCCATATCCTTGAACAAGGCAATCATCTTGTCATTCTGGCTGGCAAGCGCTGTAAGGACGCTGCAAGCAGGGCAGGCGACAGAATGGTAATGTTTGCCGAGAACGCCATGTTTGTGGTCACGAAAGAGGCCTGAATGTTCGATATATCCGCGCCAGTCTCTATGGAGCTTCCCCAACTCTAAAGCATAGTCTTGCGTGTCCAGACCATGATCGAGCGCAAGTCCCAGATAGGCAGCCGCGAATTCAGGGTAAGCATCCATCATGCCGGAAGTCACTTGCCACAAAATATTGCTGCGGCTCTCGGCTAGGCGCAATCCCCAAGGCTCCGGATCTCCGCTCTCGTAATAATCAGGGGGAAGCTGGCCTGTTTTAACCAGATTCAATTCTTCATAGGGGCCATGCAGGCCTAGCAGACGCTCCGGATCATCTTTTTTCTCCGAAGCTTTAAAGGTCATAAGAGCTTTCATGTCTTCTGCAGAAATAAAGGGGTCCGGCTGTGTTTTAAGCCGGAATGCTGATTTAGGGCGGGAAGATGGCATAGGGTTTTGGTACGTCAATTGAATCTCCAAACGTTATTTTATAACATTTTATGTGTTATTTTATAACATCTATTGACGCAAGCAAAAAAACAGACATAGTATAAAAAATTACAACAAGAATGAGAAAATATTATGACCGAACATACGCATCATGATGTCTGCACAAATTGTACTCATGCCCATTCTCTGGATGTTGCACAGGATATTGCGCGAAAATCCGGACATAGATGGTCGGAAACGCGGACACAAGTTTATCATACGCTCTTAATGGCTGATAAGCCCGTGACGGCTTATGAATTAATGGACATGGTGGCTAAGAAATACGCACGCGAAGTTAAACCGGCCAGTGTTTACAGGTCTCTGGACGCATTGATGGAACTGGGAATTGTGGCGCGGATAGAAAGTGCTAACTCGTTCGTTGCCTGTCAGAATCCCGAGTGCGATCACCAACATATATTTTTGGTTTGCGATCATTGCGGACAGATAGATGAAATATCCGATCATGGAATTAATCGTCAGCTATTAAGGCAGGCCGCCGAGCAAGGGTTCGTCGCCAGAAAACAAATCCTTGAGCTCCACGGCGAATGCAAGTCGTGTCACGTTGAAGGGTAACAACTATGATTGAAATAAAAAATCTGGAAGCAGGCTATAATCATGTTCCTAAACTCAGGATCGAAAGTGTCTTAATTGAGGACAAAGCGATGTGTCTCGTTCGTGGTGAAAGCGGGTCAGGGAAAACAACCTTATTGAACGTTCTTGCGGGGTTAATGAGGCCGATAAAAGGGTCTGTCAATATGAACGGGGTAAATCTGGGTGATCTGCACGAGGCACAGCGGGATGCGTGGAGAGGCGAGCATCTCGGCTATGTATTCCAGACCCTGCACCTTGTGAAGCCTCTGACCGTCATGGAAAATATACTGTTGGGGGCCTATGCTGCCGGAAAACAACAAGACAAAGACTGGGCAGATTATGTACTTGGACAAACGGGTCTACACGGGATTGCTGACAGAAAATCACATGAAATTTCTCAAGGGCAAGCACAGCGTGTTGCTATTGCCAGAGCTGTTATAAATAAGCCGTCAATTATTCTGGCTGATGAACCGACCTCATCCCTCGACCAAAAATCAGCCGAGCAAGTTATCGACTTATTACTGTCATTGGCCAAATAAAATGGCTCTACACTTATCATCGCAAGCCATGATGACCGGATTAGTAAGACGTTTAATCAGGTTCTGGAATTGCAGTAAGGAGAGAATATATGAATAAAACTCGCCGCGTTTCTCTATGCAGGTTGGTTGGGGCGAATATTGCTTATAAGCCTTTATCAGCGGTATTTAATATAGCACTTTTGTCTGTTGGCGTTGCCGTGATTTTAACAATTCTGCATGTTAATGGCTTGATAGACAACCGATTCTCCCGTGATCTGCGCGGCATTGATATGGTGGTCAGCGGAAAGGGATCCCCCTTGCAGATTATTCTGGCGAATGTTTTTCATCTTGATATTCCGACCGGAAATATTCCTGTAAGTGAAGCAAAGAAACTCGAGAAAAACCCGCTGATAAAATCAGCCATTCCTCTGGCCTATGGAGATAATTATAACGGACACAGGATTGTCGGAACCACGCCGGATTATATCGCTCATTTTGAAGGACAGTTATCCAACGGGCGCATATATTCAGCACCGATGGAGGTTGTTGTCGGCGGGGATGTCGCAAAAAAATTCCATCTCACTATCGGAGAAAAAATTATCGGAGCGCATGGATTGGTTAATAGCGACGACATGCACACGGATTTCCCTTATACGATTGTCGGAGTTCTTAAATCCAATGGCAGTATTCTTGATAGGTTGGTGCTCACACCAGTCGAGAGCGTGTGGCATGTCCATGAACATCCTGATGAAGACGATCCGGAAGAAGTTGCTTACAAGAAAGCTCATCCCGAAGATGAGCTAACGGCATTATTGATAACCTATAAATCGCCGCTGGCGGCAGCCCAATTACCAAGAATGGTCAATAATAGCAGCTCCATGCAAGCCGCAAGCCCTGCATTCGAAGTAGCCCGCCTGACAAAGCTGATGGGGACGGGGCAAGATATATTGTCTGTTTTTGGATATTTGTTATTGGCATTTTCAGCTTTCAGTCTCTTTATTGCCCTTTATAACGCCGTACAGGATCGGCAATATGATATTGCGTTAATGAGAGTAATGGGGCTGACAAAGTCCGGAATATTTGGGCTTGTTCTGTCCGAAACAGTGCTGATAGGTCTTATCGGGTCTGTTGTCGGCGTGCTCCTTTCCCAGTTATTTATTCGGCTGACGGCATACTGGATATATATTCAGAAAGGACTGGTCTTGTCTGCTCCTATTCCCGGTATAATGGAAATATATGTAATGTTGTCTATCTTGCTCATTAGTCTGATGGCTGGTTTAATACCTGCCATGATAGCGCGTAAAACCTATATTATAAGAACTCTTACAAAATTGTGATGCATTCATGCGGTTGCTTTTTCTTTTGCTCATTCCTGTTGTATTCTGCGGGTTCACCCTTGAAAAAGGGGAGGGCGAAATTTCGTCAACGATTACTGTATCTCCTTTGCAGCCGTCAGATGAACGGGCTGTACAAGAGGGGCTTCCCATGGCCAAGGGCGTTGTCTGGGATACGCTACTTAAAACCATTGTATCGTTTAATGATCAAACTGGAGAATATTCCGCAAAATTTCCGGATGAGGTCAAAAAATTCGAGGGTCAAGTTCTAAGGGTCAACGGATTTATTCTCCCTTTAGAGAGCACAGATAAATTCACACATTTTCTTCTTTCCAAAAGAACACCGACCTGCCCGTTTTGCCCTCCGGGTGGCCCCAGCGAGATCATAGAGGTTTATACAAAGAGCCCAATCGAATGGGATGATGGACTCGTGCAGGTTGAAGGAAAATTCGGATTCACCAATAACCAAGACCTTGGCGTCTTCTTTCAAATTAAAGACGCAGAAGTTCAGTGATAATTGGGAAATTACGCTATGGCTTGTTTTTCTCGCAAAATGCCGCGCCAAAAGGCAATCCCAATTTAGACAGGATAAGAGCTGCGGGACAAAAACCGGTAAAGGCGGCCTGAAGCATGTTTAATCCGACAAAAGCCGTCAGCAACAACCAATAGGGGCTGACAAAATGCGCCAGAGTAACGCTCAGTAAGATCATAACGCCTGCGAAGGCAAAAATGGCACGATCAATATTCATGGAGTTCTCCTCTATATTACTGGACTTCCGGATGGGTCGGATCTTCTTGTTTCAATTTATGAATATGCATAACCTCTAACGCAAATTTCTCGTAGAATGGCATGCTCTCACCGACTTGAACCTTATGGAGAAAATATTTCTCGAATCCGATCTTGGCGTAATGAACCCACTTGCCTTTGGACGCCCAGTTCATATTTCGCGGCGGGATTTGTGGTTGCGCAAAGAAGGCAACACCACCATCTCCAAAATCGGCAAGACAAATTGCATTCCAGGTGGCTACAAAAGACGGAGGTCGTCCTGCCATCATTTCTGCAATGTTCTGAGCAGTAGCCGTAACCATCGACTCAATCATAAAACCTGTTTTGGGGACTCCGACAGGAACGGCTGTTTTTCCGATGGGCGGGATAGCAACGCACACACCTATGGCAAACACATTCGGGAAGGTCATATTTTGTTGGAATTTATTGACCATGACAAACCCGCGCGGATTGACAAGATTTTCAACACCCAATACTGCCGGAACACCGCGGAATGCAGGCAACATCATGCTGAAGTGGAAAGGAAGCTCGTGGTCTTGTTTATGTGCACCGTCCTCACTCAATTCTTCAACCAGCATCTTGTCTTGTTGGACTTCTTTGACTTTGGCATTGGTGATCCATTTGATATGGCGCTGTCTTAATTCGGATTCCAGCAAACCTTTGGTATCTCCGACACCGTCCAGACCTAAATGCCCGATATAGGGTTCTGATGTGACAAAAGTCATCGGTACACGATCGCGCATTTTACGTTTTTTAAGTTCGGTATCCAGAATAAGTGCAAATTCATAAGCCGGTCCAAAGCAAGAGGCCCCTTGGACTGCGCCAATAATAACCGGTCCGGGATTTTTAATCAATTGGTCAACCGCCTCTGCAGCTTTCTCGGCATGCTCGGACTGGCAGATGGACTGCGTATAATGCTCTGGCCCGAAGCCGGGGATTTCATCAAAGGCCAAATCAGGTCCTGTCGAGATCACCAGATAATCGTAGGGAAGTTTGCGTCCGTCTGTTAACTCGACTTCATTCGAGGTCGGATGCACACGAGTAGCACCAATTGTTTCAAAAGAAATTTTTTTCTTGTCCATGACTTTGCGTAAGTCAACTTCAATATCTTTACGTTCCCGCCATCTGACGGCAACCCAAGGATTTGAAGGAACAAACTGGTAAGTCGGGCCTTGGCCAATCACAGTCAGGTGATCATTTGCCCCGAGCTTCTCCTGCATTTCAAATGCCATCATAGTTCCGCCGAGACCAGCTCCAAGTACAATAATATTTGCCATTATAGCCCCCTTTAATCTTTCAGAGATACATTGACTGTATAATCTATATATTGTATATACGCAACTATGAAGATAAGTATAACGCAAATGAATGAATCGGCCGAAAAAGCAGCCGAGCTGCTGAAAATTCTCTCTAACCCGAAACGTTTGATGATTGTATGTCATCTGGCGGAAGGGGAGTTGTCGGTTAATGAACTGGCGGAAATGCTGGGGATGCGGGCGTCTACCGTGTCGCAGCATTTGCAGATTTTACGTTTGTCAAAACTTGTAGAAACACGCCGCAGTGCACAAACGATTTTTTATTCTCTGACCCATGCCGCGTCAGAGGATGTGATTTTGGCCTTGTATAAAAATTTCTGCATTGCACCGAACGCAAACAAATCAACAAAAACCAAACTGAAAATAAATTCCAAGCCGCCGCAAAAACGGAGATAAGTATGAACCGATCCGCACGATATATTTTGGGCCTGACAGTGATCGCTCTGATGACAGGAGTAACTGCAACATCTGCTTATGCTGAGGATTATAAAGTGTCTTCGGAAACAGTGGCAGATCAAAAGGCTGTTTTTGCAACAGTTGAAACGGTAGATCAGATTAGCGCGCGTGCTCGGATCAGCGGCACAATCATTTCTTTGAACGTCAAAGAGGGGGATCGTGTCGAAGCAGGTCAGGAAATTGCACTTGTCGGAGATGATAAACTGGCCCTCCAGATTAAGTCGATGGATGCCCAGATGTCTGCAACAGCTGCTACGCGTACCAAGACCGAAGCGGACTTGAAGCGTGTTCAATCTCTGATCGGGAGCGGTTCTGTATCAAAGGCAGAACTAGATGCCGCCAAAGCAGCCTATATGAACGCCGACAACCAGTTGAAAGCCCTCACCTCACAAAGGCAGGTTATTGAACAGCAAGTAACGGAAGGTAAAATTCTTGCCCCGACAGAAGGCCGTGTATTACAAGTGCCTATGACTTTGGGGGCAGTCATAATGCCGGGTGAAACGGTGGCAACATTGGGGGCACAGGCTTATATATTGCGCCTTCAACTTCCTGAACGTCATGCGCGTTCCATTAAAGTTGGCGATACGGTACATCTCGATCGTGAAGGGAAGGATGGAACATCCTATCAGGATGGACAGATTATTCTCGTCTATCCTGAAATCGAAAACGGACGTGTGTCGGCTGATGCACAAATTGATGGGTTAGAAGATTTCTTTGTCGGAGAACGCGTAAGGGTTTGGGTCTCAACCGGAGAACGGCAGGCAATTTATATCCCGTCATCCTATATAACGACACACGCCGGAATTGATTACGTCACATTAAAAGAAAAAGACGGAACAGGTCTGGAAGTGCCCGTGCAACGGGGGCATGTGAAAAAAGACGATACGACAATGATCGAAATTTTATCCGGATTGCATGACGGAGACACAGTGACCAAGACCACAGGAGCACAATAATGTCCTTGGGTATATCCGGATTTTTGACCCGCTTGACGATTACGTCACCGCTTACGCCGCTTATTCTGCTGACGTCTATTATGCTGGGCGCTATGGCATTGGTATCTATTCCGCGTGAAGAGGAGCCGCAAATCAGTGTGCCGATGATTGATGTCATGGTACAGGCTGATGGTCTCAAAGCGCCTGATGCTGTTGAATTGGTAACCAAACCACTCGAAGCCATCGTCAAAAGTGTTGACGCTGTTGAACATGTTTACAGCCAGACTTATGATGACAAGGTCATGGTTACGGCCCGCTTTGACGTCGGAACAAATTCGGATGATGCGATTTTGCGTGTCCATGAAAAAATCCGCGCCAATTACGACCAGATGCCCGTCGGAATTCCGGAGCCATTAATTGTCGGGCGGGGGATCAATGACGTTGCGATTGTTACTTTAACATTGTCCGCAAAAGGGAATGCCGCTGAACGATGGACAGATGCCACGCTTCTGGATGTGGCCGAGAAATTACGGCGTGAAATTATAAAAATCGACGATGTTGGCCTGACCTATATATCAGGTGGGAATGGCGATGAAATTCGCGTCGAACCAAATCCTGAAATGCTGGCAACTTACGGCGTAACATTGCAGCAATTGGCAGGAAAGATTTCGCAGGCCAATAGATCCTTTGACGCTGGCTATGTTTTAAATGACGGTGCAAACAAAAGTGTCAAAGCAGGACAAACATTAAAACCGATCCCTGATATTGGACAATTGCTGCTCACCACCCGCGACGGACGTCCGGTCTATGTAAGTGATGTCGCAAAGGTTATCGTTTCTCCGAAACCGGCAACTTCGCGAGTAACAACGCTCAATACGACCGACGGCATGGTGCGAAAACCCGCAGTAACATTGGCAATTGCTAAACGGGCAGGGGCAAATGCTGTGGTAATTTCGGAAGACATTCTGACTAAAGTTGACAGTCTTAAGGGCACAGTCATTCCGGATGATCTCGATGTAGAGGTCACGCGCAATTACGGACAAACGGCAGATGAAAAAGCCAATGAGCTTCTTTTCCATTTGGGGTTGGCAACATTGAGCATTGTTTTGCTGATCGGATGGTCTATCGGCAAGATAGAAGGGGCAGTCACATTCTTTGTTATTCCAACGACAATTATGCTGACTTTATTTGCGTCATGGCTCATGGGATACACAATCAACCGTGTCAGCCTGTTTGCTTTGATTTTCTCGATCGGGATATTGGTGGACGATGCGGTCGTCATGGTCGAGAATATTTCGCGTCACTGGGCAATGAAGGATGGACGCAGTAAGATCCAGGCCACCATAGATGCCGTTTCAGAAGTCGGAAACCCGACGGTGCTCGCGACGTTAACCGTCGTTGTGGCTTTGTTACCGATGCTCTTTGTCGGTGGATTAATGGGTCCGTATATGGCGCCTATTCCGGTCAATGCCTCGATTGCCATGCTGATTTCCTTTGTGATTGCCGTTACAATCGCGCCGTGGCTGATGTATGTCTTTTCCAATAGATTTCCGAAATTTGCCCATCACGACGGAGAAGGTCATGACGGCAAAGACAGTATGATTGCGCGCATCTACACTCGCATGGTCTCTCCCATCATTACAACACCCAAAAAGGCCAGAAAATTCTTGCTGGTTGTGGGGTTTATGACGTTGGCCTCCATGATCCTATTTGCAACGAAAACGGTCGTGGTGAAATTATTGCCGTTTGATAATAAATCTGAATTATCTCTTGTTGTGGATTTGCCTGAAGGCGCCACTCTGGAAGATACAGAACGTGTCCTGTTGCAACTGGCACAAAATATCTCTGGAACCCCCGAAATCATTTCTATGCAGTCCTATGCCGGAACAGCTGCGCCGTTTAATTTTAACGGGCTGGTTCGCCATTACTTTGCGCGGTCTTTCCCTGAACAGGGCGAACTGCAAATCAATCTGGCTGCAAAGCATGATCGTGATCGGACAAGCCATGAAATCGCGCTCGCGATCAGAGATACACTCAAAAATTTTGTGCCTCCCGCGGGAACATCCATAAAACTGGTTGAAGTTCCTCCCGGGCCACCCGTCATGTCCACATTGCTGGCAGAGATTTACGGACCTGATGCCCAATCCCGTCGTGCTGCCATGACTAAAGTTTCTGAGGCCTTCAAGGCAGTACCGTTTGTTGTGGATGTCGATACATCTGTAGATTTACGCCGTCCCGACCTGCGCCTGTCGATAGATCAAGATAAGCTGGAATTCTTCGGGGTCGAGCAACAAGATGTCTATGACACGATTTCTTACTTGATGAATGGCACAACGGTCGGATATTCCCACCGCGGAGAAGAACGGAATCCGTTACCGATTACACTAAGACTGCCAAAAACAGATTTGTCATGGTCCGAATATTTGGCAACAGTCCCCGTTCCAGCCAACCAGATACCCGGGAATAAGGCAGTGGTGGAACTAGGAGATGTCATTCAGGCACAGGATGAATTGGGCGGATTCCCGATATATCGTCGCGATGGACATTTTGCAGAAATGGTACAGGCCGAGCTGGCAGGAACTTATGAAGCGCCGATATACGGGATGTTTGCCGTGGAAGATCAATTAAATAAGATCGACTGGGGTACGCTTGGAAAACCGATGGTCAAATATCACGGCCAACCGGATGATGAAACAGGCATCACATTACTCTGGGATGGAGAATGGGAAGTTACCTATGTCACGTTCCGTGATATGGGGATTGCCTTTATGGTGGCCTTGCTGGGGATTTATGTTCTGGTGGTGGCTCAGTTCCGCTCCTACACAATTCCGCTGGTTATTTTGACACCTGTACCTCTCACTTTAATCGGTATTATTCTGGGTCATTGGCTGTTCGGCGCGGCCTTTACGGCAACCTCCATGATTGGCTTTATTGCATTGGCAGGAATTATCGTCAGAAATTCTATTTTGTTGGTGGATTTTATTCAAGAACGGCGCAGACATAACCTGCCCCTGCGCGAAGTATTGGTCGAAGCAGGCTCAATCCGCGCGCGGCCTATTCTGTTGACGGCTTTGGCAGCTATGATCGGGGCGGCGGTTATTCTGGCTGATCCGATTTTCCAGGGATTGGCGATTTCTTTGCTGTTCGGGCTTGTCTCGTCGACATTACTGACCCTGCTGGTTATTCCTGCTATTTATATTGTGATGCGTGATGATAATCATGCCCGAGCCGAATAAAATTCAGTCGGGCATGAGCATTAAAAAAAGATATTGTAGAGAATGATCACGGGAATTGGAATTCCGATCACCCACATCAGTAGACTTTTCATGGCAAACTCCTGTTCAATTAATTGGTTGTGTGATCATCAATTTCATCTTGAATTTCTTCGCCCATCTCGTGAACAGAGCTGGTGAATTTTTCTACGGGACTTTTTTGTGATTCCTGATAGTTCATGACAAGAACAACAAGAATACCGATCAGGGCTACAGCTATAATTGTAAGAATACCTGCATTATTCATTTTATCCTCCAGTTAAAGTATGTAGTGTTAGGTTAATTTCTTTCCTGCCAGAAATCCGGCGACAACCGTGGCCAATATGGCTTTACCGACATTATCTTGAAACAATTCATCTGTTTTGACGCCGACACTCTCGAAAATTCCGGACGCGTCGTTTAAAAAATCTTTTACGCCTTTTTCTATGCGATGGCTTTTATACCGTTTGAATAGCCGGATGGATACAAACAGGATAGCAACGCTTAAAAGCAATATGCCGCCAATCGCGGTCAGAACGATAAATAACGGTTGGGATTGCATCAGGAAAACAGCCAGACCTGAAAGAATCAGGATATAGGCTAAAGAAAGCAAGCTAATGCTTACCCCAAGAATAAGATTATCCTTGAAGTTGGAACGCCCGCTCCCTGCATGGGTTATTCCGTCATAAACAGAAGGCAGGCTCGCCAGCGCCAGCGCTTTTTCAACATATGAAAGTGTTTGTAACATATCTGCCTCCTGTTTACGTGATGTACGGAATGTCTTGGGTTTATCGACGGATCAATAGACTCAATAGTGCACCGGCTGCAAATGCCATAGCCAAACCTTTGGCAGGCTCTTTGCGTACATACGCGCGGGCATGATCAATGTCTTTTGAAATAGTCGATGATACGGCTTCTTTTTGTGTTTTAAGAAAGTCCGTAACCTGACCGCCCAATTGATGAACAGCATTTTCGGCTGTTTGGGCCATGTCTTCGACTGTTGCACTTGAAGATACTTGTCTCATAATTATCCTCCTAATAGAAAATAGCTTCGATGCCAGACAAACATCTATCCGGCTATTTTGTTCCATTACCGAAAAAGAGGGGGGTAAATTTATGCGACAGCTTCGACTTTTGATGTCAACATATAGCCGACACCGCGAACAGTTTTAATCAAGTCTTCTTGACTGTTTGATGTCTCGGAAAGTTTTTTACGAATGCGCGCAACTTGAATGTCAATGGCACGATCATAAACATCGTAACGACCGTCAGGACGCGTCACATCAAAAAGATTTTCACGGGTCAAAACTTTTCCCGCAGACAAAACCAATGTTTCTAACAATTTGAATTCGCCGGTGGTCAAGTCAACAATATTGCCATTGAGGTCAGTCAATTGATACTTGTCCGTATCCATGACCCAATTGGCAAATTTATATCTACCTTGTACCGATTTGGAAGATTGGGCTGCGGTTGCCGCTTTCTGCGTTCCTTCACTGCGGCGCAAAACGGCTTTGATACGTGCCGCTAACTCACGCATTTCAAATGGCTTGGTGAGATAATCATCTGCGCCCATTTCCAGACAGATAATTTTTTCGGTTGTATCGGTTTTTCCGCTTACAACGATAATCGGGGCTTTGATATGGTCTCGAATAGCACCGATCAAAGAAAGTCCTTCTGCATCTTCTAAAACAAGATCAAGCAAGACAATATCAATGATGTTGGCTTGTGCGCTCCATGTTTCGAATTCTTTAAGATTATGGGCGCGTAAGACTTTATAGCCCTCAGACTCAAGATATTCTTTCACAACGAACTGCAGATCTGCATCGTCATCTATACTGAGAATAGTGGCTTTATCCTGCATGAAATCTCCTGAGAACGGCACACATTACATGGTTCTGTTACAAAACAGAAACAAAATTTTTCAACTCTGAAACAGAGAGGAAATAAGCTTCATACAATTCAATCCTATTCTGGTTACACGACAAGAAAACGAACGAAAACCCGAAAGGAAATGAAAATGCTGACTGATAAGGAACTGTTCCAAGAGATGGAAGGCCTGAAAAGATTTTCAATAAAACTTTGCGGAAATCGCGCAGATGCAGAAGATCTTTTGCAGAACACGTTGACCAAGGCTCTGGGCAACAGGGAAAAATTCAAAACAGGAAGCAAAGCTTTTAGCTGGTTGTCTCGTATTATGTATAACGATTTTGTGACCCAGTATAAACGCAAGACAAGATTTGAAAGCCAGTACGATCCCGAATTGGCAATTGCCGGACTATCTAAAGATGCAACACAGGAGAACCAAGTCATGATTTCTGAAGTTCAAAACGCCATGAACGAATTGAACGCAGAACAAAGGGAAATTCTGACACTCGTGTGCGGATATGAAATGAGTTACGAGGAAGTTTCTAAAATCCTGAAAATTCCGATGGGCACAGTTCGCTCCAGATTGTCCCGTGCCCGCGAAAAAATGCAGGAAGTTCTTTCGACAAACGATAATTACATCACCGCCAAAGGAGGGAAAATCCAATATATGGCTCGTGTTGTTCACTAACATCGGTTTTTTGGAACTGATTGAAAGGTGGATTGTTTGTTGGTCAGGAGGCAGAGATGACACTGACTGACGGAGATAAAGAAATGATATCGGCTTACATAGATGGCGAATTAGCCATTCCCGAATGTCATTGGATTGAAGAAAGGCTGAATACATCGAACCAGCATCATGAATACTACAAGGATCTCTTGTATCAGAAGGCTGTCGTTCAGGAAATATTCAGAATGAGCAAAGTTTAACAAAGCGAGGTACTCGAAAATGACAAAATTGATCAAAAAAAGCGCCAAAGCAGCAATATTGATGGCATCTGTTGGCATGATTTTAACATCAACAGGTATGGATGCGCGGGCAGAAACCGTCACGGAAAAAACCATAGTGTCCCAGAAAGAGATTCCGGGAGTTCATAAAATCGACTTCATGTCCTTTGACGAAAATAAAGATGGAGTCCTTGAAATGAAAGAGGTCGGTGATGTCTTGTTTACCGCATTTGACCGAGACGGCAATGGTGTCATCGACAATCAGGAATTTGATGAAAATCCGGTTATGACCGTTATCCCGACGGAAAAAACGACCTACACATTCTATGACTACAATAGTGATGGGACGGCAGAAAAAGCCGTGATGACACAGGAAGATTTCCTGAAAAAATCAAGCCTGATGCGCTTTGATACACAATATAACGGACTTTCCCCGAAAGATTTTATCGGCAAATCTTTTAAGGAAGTTGATATGACACACGACAATTTACTGGATCTTGAAGAATGGCAGCGTGTTTACGCAGACATCGTCAAGCCGGAAGCCGCGTTGCAAAGTAACTACAATTAAATAATACCCAAGACACATTCCCCGACCGACCAACCCGGCTTTCCTACAATCAGTAGGAGAGCCGGGCATGGAATCAGAACAATACAAAAATCAGCGAGGAAGAATAAAACTTCATAAGTTCTACCAAAGCAGGAGGCGCCATGTTCAGATTACCCCCGAGAGATGAGCACAATACCCCGAGATATATTTATCTCCACAGGTTAGAAAAAATGTTCGAAAACCGCCCGGTTCTTTTGGCGGCGGATAAGACAATACCTCTGGTAAGGCGTCTTTTTCTGCTGAAGAGATGGAGAGATGAACGCATGGTCTATCTCATGGAGATAGGCCATGAAGGTGATTTTATGCGCGATGTCACAATGCAGAAAATAAACTTGCATATTTCCCGATTGCGTCGCCTTTATCTTAAAAATTCAGGACGACGAACGCGACACAGACCTCATAAAGCCGATCATGTCCGTTACGGTTTAAATCAAATGGGACAATGGAACATTTCTGACGATCAACAGTTGGTCAATCATAGACATGGATAAGATAAATTGACCATTGGAGGAACAGAAGATGAAAAAGAATATGAAATTGGCTATCTGTATCGGAATGTGTGCGGTGATGTTATCGGCATGCAGCAACATGAATAACAGGCAGCAAAAAGTCCTGAGCGGTGCAGCCATCGGGACAGGTGTTGGTGCTGTCGGAACAGCCGCAACAGGTGGTTGTGTAACATGTGGTGCCGTTATCGGTGCTGGTGTTGGCGCGGCTGCGGGTGCTGTCGTTGACTAGAATAAGTTGAATTTCCCTGACAGGGTTTCTTAAAACCCTTGAAATGGGCGTCTCCAATTCCCCGACGGAGACGCCTTTTTCTATGGCAAAAGGACAGAAGATAGAAACAATTCTGAAACAATTCTTTATGAATTTGAAACAGATCCGAAATACCCGAAAAACAATCAGAGAGTATGTTGAGTACATAAGGTCTTCTTAGGAAAAGGAGTTTTAAAATGAATTTGTCATCTCAATACGACATTATGAGCCAGAACCTACAATCAATCTCTCACCCGTTGGTGTCTGATTTGTACGTGAAAAGAGAGTGGGGGCGCCAAAGCCCGTTTGAATGCCAGGATGTACTGGTAATCGAAGCCAACTTTTCTGATCGTGTCATGAATTATAACGCCTATAGCACTTTGCTAAGCGAGTTGATGTTGGCTTTGCCCTTCATTAAAGGGCAGGTTGAGGACAATGTCGGGTCAATTGACCGGATTGACATTAAAACTCACTAGGAAGGCCCATGAAGAGGTTCTGAAAGAACCGATTACATTGTTTGGCTGTTTTATGGACAATTTAATGGAACTTTTCTGGAAGGAAAGCCGTTTGGTAACTATGTGAAGAAAGGAGCTTAGCTATGTTACGATGGGCAGTTGGATTTTTGATTTTGGCGATGATTGCAGGATTCTTGGGATTTGGTGGCGTGGCCGCAATCTCCGCAAATATCGCACAAACTTTGTTTATCGTTTTTTTGGTCTTGTTTTTGGCAGCCGCAGCAATCGGCGTGATCAACGGCAAGAAACCAACGATAGATTAGATAACATAACGCAATCTCCCGGCTTGACCGGGAGATTATTTTATAGACTTATAATATAGTTTGTTATGCTGATAGGAACGTTGTATAAAATTCTTCCAGACAGGGAAGAGAATATGCGTAAAACAACGACCAATTTATTTTTGGCCTCGAGCTTCTTCGTGGTGGCTTGTATCACCTACGTATTCTTTTTTCTCAACACGATGAAAGATTCATCCATCACGCAACGCGCGTGGTTGGAACATTCCTATTCAGTCATTCTGATGACGGAAACAATGCTGGGCTTGTTCGAAGGGTCATTGGCAGAGCAGCGTGGATATATCCTCACAGGAGATCCTGAATTCGCGGAAAAATTCAACATGAAGTCGCAAGAACTCATGAAGACATTGAAAAATCTGAAATCTTTTACAACGGATAATGCGCAACAGCACCAGAAAGTTGAAATTCTGGAAGGAATAGCCATCGAATATATTACCTTGCTCGAAAGCCGCTCAAAACAATACCAGCTCAGCAATGGCAACAGAACTCTTTCCCCAGAACAAAAAGGGTATTGGGAAGGCTTGTCTCTCGTCGAAAATTTCCATGATCGTTTTTTTCAGGTCTCTGATGAATTTTTAAAAGAAGAGCAAAGCATTATGTTGGGGCGTTTTGCGGAATATAATGAATCGCGTCAGCAATATTCACGCAACTTCGTGGCATCACTGGTTGGCGCATGTGTTCTGATTATTCTCAGCAACTGGCTTATCCTGACAACACAGAAAAAATACCTGCTGGAAAAGAAGGCCTCTGAGAAAATCGATAACAGATATAGTGTTGCGGTCAAGGCTACTAACGACGGGATTTTTGACTGGAACATAGAAAATAAAGAGATTTTTCTGTCCTCGCAGATTTTCAAAATGTGCGGGTATGACCTTGGAAACTATGAAGGCTCTTTGCTCGGGGTTATCCCGTTTATGAAGGGGAAAAATCCGTTGGACCTCGTTCATCCTGATGACAAAGCCTCCTTCCAGTCTGGCGTTCAAATGTTTCAAGAAGGCCACACATCAGAATATAATAATATTTTCCGCATCAAACATGCCAACGGATACTGGGTTTGGATACACGCGCGGGGCGCGGGTCTATACCATAAGCAAGGCACACCATATCGTTTGATCGGAACGCATACGGATATTACAGCAACCAAGCTGATGGAAGAGCGTCTGAAAATGGAAAAAGACGCCGCAGACAATTCCAGTAAAATGAAAATGGAATTTCTCTCGCATATGAGCCACGAAATCAGAACGCCGTTAACAACAATTACAGGCGTTGCAGAAATTCTGGCGAAAGGCGCAAATCATCTGAATGAACGCGAACGGTTGCTGATCGGAACGCTGAATACCAGCTCCAACACACTCAAGGAACTCATCAATGATATTCTTGATTTTTCAAGAATTGACAGTGGCGAGATCAAGCTGGCAGATGCGGATGTCATGATTGATGACCTCTTCGAGCAAGTGATTTCGATCCTATCCGTGCAGGCCATTGAGAAAAACATCGAATTTTCTATCGAACATCAAAATCTGACAGGACTTATTTTCAAAGGGGATGAGGGGCGTATACGGCAGATATTGCTCAATCTAGGGAACAACGCAATCAAATTTACAGAGGAAGGCTCAGTACGGATTATTCCGTCTTTGGCATTTGACCAGAAAGACGAAGAAAAGAGCAAGTCTGCACGGATGCGGATTGACGTCGTGGATTCAGGAATTGGTATTACCGAAAGCGATCTGGGAATGATTTTTGATCAATTCCATCAGGTCGACAGTACCGTCTCGAAGAAATACAAAGGGACAGGTTTGGGGCTGCCGATCTGTAAGAAGTTGGCTGAGGCAATGGGCGGTGAAATCGAAGTAACGAGTGTTGTCGGACGGGGCAGTACGTTCAGCCTGATTTTACCTATCGAAGTGATAGATTTCGGTGAGGCATTAAACAGTGAACCGAAAGAGAAGCCGGCCAATAATCTTCAAAAAGAAAGCACGACCTCAAGCGAGAAAAACATTCTCCTTGTAGAAGATTATGCAGGGAATGTCGTTGTGATCGGATATATGCTTGAAGATTTGGGCTACAAATATGATGTGGCACAAAATGGTAAGGAAGCGCTCGAGAAAGCCAGACAGAATGCCTATGACGCAATTCTGATGGATATTCAAATGCCGGTTATGGATGGTCTGACGGCTGCGAAATTAATTCGCCAGCACGAAGAAACAAAAGGGAATGATACCCAAGTCCCGATTATCGGCATGACAGCGCATGCAACCTATAAAGACATGGAAAAATGTATCGAAGCAGGTATGAATAGCTACCTGTCAAAACCTCTAAATCTAAAAGAATTTGAAGAACAGCTCCAAAAGCATGTCAAAAAGAAGGTTGCTTAATTCTTTGCATAAAATAAAATCCGTCCTGTACAGGCAACGGCGATGCAAAGGATAGCAACATGACAATTTTGGTAACTGGTGGCGCAGGATTTATCGGCTCGAACTTTGTCAGACATTGGTTAAAAAAAGAAAAGACAGGTTTAGGGGCGGATCATAAGCTTGTCATTCTGGACAAACTGAGCTACGCAGGCCATCTGTGCTCGATCGAAGACTGTATTACTGATTCAGATGTTGAATTTGTTCATGGGGACATGGGCAATAGTGAATTGGTTCTTGCGCTTCTCGATCGAACATCCCCCGATTATATTGTCAACTTCGCAGCTGAGAGTCACGTCGACAGGTCAATAAATGCACCCGACAATTTTATTCAAACCAATATTGTGGCAACGCATACGCTATTAAACACAGTATTGAATTGGTGGGAACAACGGGCAGAAGATACAAAATCCGGATTTCGGTTCTTGCACGTTTCGACAGACGAAGTATACGGATCTCTGAATGAACATGATCCTGCATTTACCGAAAAAAATCCGTATCAACCGAATAGCCCGTATTCCGCTTCAAAGGCAGCATCCGATCATTTGGTCAGGGCTTACCACCACACATATGGTCTACCGGTTCTAACGACAAATTGTTCGAATAATTATGGGCCGTATCAATTCCCTGAAAAACTGATCCCGCTTATGATCTGTAATGCTGTATCCGGAAAAGCGCTTCCGGTTTACGGGGACGGAAAAAATATCAGGGACTGGCTCTATGTCGGAGATCATTGCGCCGCAATTTGTGATGTCTTGCATCGCGGGAAAGTTGGTGCGGTTTACAATATCGGTGGGGGGAATGAAATCCGCAATATCGACATCGTACAAACGATATGCACAATTCTGGACGACATCAAACCACGTGGTGATGGTCGCTCCTATAAAGAGCAGATTTCCTTTGTCGAAGATCGCAAAGGTCATGATAAACGCTACGCGGTTGACACAACGAAGATTACCTCCGAACTGGGATGGAAACCCGAACATGTATTTGCTCAAGGGTTAAAGGAAACCATAGAATGGTATCTGTTAAATGAGACATGGATCAAATCAGTCTTATCTGAAGAATAAAAAGAATTCGGAAAAAATAGGAACATTCAAAGCTCTCGGAAGTTGGTCACAGGTAGATTAAACCGACTAAAGGAGGAAAATCATGAATAAGGATATTATCGAAGGAAACTGGAAAGTCCTGAAAGGTGAAGTTCAGACCCGTTGGGGAAAACTGACAGATGACGCTCTTGATCAGGTTGAGGGCAACCGCGAGAAACTCTCCGGTCTGATCCAGAAAAATTATGGAATCGCCAAAGATGAGGCCGAGACCCAGATCAAAGACTGGGAAAAGAAAATGCGTAATTCCCGCGCAGCCTAAGATAGGGCAAACACGAAACGGACAGGTGACTGTCCGTTTCGTATATTCGGGACAGGTAAAATAATTACATAATCACAGAAAGAATGTCGATTTATAAGGGAAAATTAGAAAAGTCATAAATTTTAACTATGGAGAACCTTGTGATTTCAGGTATAAACGGGACTGTTATATTGTTGCCCATCGGATATTATCCCGCATTATTTTAGGACTTTTTACATGTCACATTTGCTTCGCATGACACCTGTCACGTTTCTTGGTCGTACACTATGTGTTACGGCGTCTGTCTTTGCGCTGATGTCAACTTCCGGTTATGCCGCGGCCCAATCAATCCCGAGTTCTGCTGATGTTTCCCGTGTGCAGGGAAATGTAGGACAGGTCCTTCCGAAACAAGAGTCAGCTCCGCTGAAAGTCGAAGGGGCAACAGGAAACAATGCGCCTGCCGGTGCAGAAAAACTGCACTTCACGCTTAAGGGCGTTGAATTTGAAGGGTTAAGTGTTTACCCGCAAGCTGAAATAGAAAAATTATACGCAAATAAAGTCGGACAAAATATCTCTCTGGCAGAAGTGTATGAGTTAGCCGATAGACTAACTGCAAAATATCGCAATGACGGATATATCCTCACGCAAGTGGTCGTGCCGCCACAGACCATCAACAGCGGTGTGGTTCGCCTCAGAGTCGTAGAAGGACGCGTAAATCAGGTGCGCGTAAACGGAGACGTCAGTGACGGATATGACGTTATCAAGATGTATGCGGAACAACTACAATCAGAAACAGCACTCAATAATGCAGAATTGGAACGTGTTCTGTTGCTGATCAATGATTTGCCGGGTGTGACTGCTCGGGGTGTTTTATCACCTTCGAGAGAAGTCGTCGGAGCATCGGATCTGACAATTTTCATTGAACGTAAAGCGTTTGATGCGCAAGTCGGCTTGGATAACTATGGAAGCCGCTATTTGGGTCGTTGGGAAGCAACCGGCGCAGTCGCTGCCAATTCTTTGTTGGGTCTGAATGAATTGCTGTCCATCAACATGGCCTACGCACCATCCGACCAGGGGCTTGAGCCTGAACTGGTTTACGGCGAAGCCTCTGCACAGTTTCCGATTGGAGCGTATGGAACAAAATTGAATTTCAATTTCGGTGCAACTGCTACCGAACCGGGAAGTTCCTTGGATGAATTTGATGTGCTTGGTCACGCAAGATTTGGCGGTGTCTCTGTTGAACAACCGTTTATCCGGACCCGCGAATTCAATCTGTCTGCAAAGCTCGGATTTGATATGCGTCAGACGGAAACAAAAAGTAATGTGGATGTAACCCGTGAAGACCAGTTGAGTGTTATCAGACTCTCGGGACATATGGACTGGGTTGATACGTTGCTCAATGCAGGAATTACGGACATCAATATGGAAGTCTCGAAAGGCGTATCTTGGTTGGGGGCAAACGATAAGGGTGATTCCAATATGTCCCGCCCTGCCGGTGATCCTCAATTCACCAAGGTAACAGCCTCTGTCAGCCGTCTGGAAAGACTGGTCAATGATGTGGCGTTAAAATTGGCATTCGGCGGTCAAATGTCTAACGGCCCGCTTTTGTCGGCTGAAGAATATGGTGTTGGCGGATTTGCTTTCGGTCGCGGATATGACCCGTCCGAACTGGTTGGAGATGATGGCTTCGGCGGAACGGTTGAATTGCAGTGGAGCAATCCTGTTCCTGTGTCGGTTGTTCCGGATTATTCCGTTTACGGGTTTTATGATTTTGGTCGCGTCTGGAATGATGATGCCAGCACAGTAGACGGGCGCGCAGAAAGCCTGGCATCTATCGGCATCGGGCTGAGAGCAACATTGTCTCCGTCCACAAGCGCAGGGTTTATGCTGGCAAAACCTCTGACCCGTGACGTTGAAGCTGAAAATGATAGGGACATTAGACCGTTCCTGAATTTTAACCATAAATTCTAGATAAAACACGTTATAAAGATTTTGAAAAAACGGGTCGGGAATTTCGGCCCGTTTTTAGTTGGATCTTTGAAAAAATATTGTGTTCTCTGGCTTATAAAGCTATACGGGTTCATTCGTTTCACAATCATATAATAAGGACACATCGTGACCATGCAGGACAAAGCGCATAAGGTTGCTCAATTGCTTGAAAAGACTTATGCAGACTCAAAACGCTGGGATCTGGATACACTTGACTTAGTTGAAGAGCATACAACCTGTATCGCGTTCCTCAATGCGCATGCCACAACATTTGTCTACGAAAATCCCGACTTTTATGAATCTCTATCTGGTGCAGACTATGTGCTGCGCGACGGGATAGGAGTTAAAATAGCTCTGAAACTGTTCGGTTATGACGATACTGAAAACCTTAATGGGACAGATTTGATTCCGAAGCTGATCAATAAATGGAAAGAAAAACGGATTGCAATCTTTGGTGCAAGTGATGAGGCTCTGAAAGAGTGTAACAAAAAACTGGAACAAAGCGGCATAACATCCGTTATGTCTATGGAACACGGATTTCACGATCCTGACTTTTATCTGGAGCTGGTAGAAAAGCAAAAGCCGGAAATTGTCATTTTGTGTATGGGGATGCCAAAACAAGAGCTTTTGGCCTTAGAAATGAAAAGTCGCAATCTGTGCCCGGTTGTCATCTGCGGAGGCGGCTGGGCTGATTTCTACTCAGGCATCAAGAAACGTGCGCCGGAATGGGTCAGGAAACTCTCTTTAGAGTGGCTGCATAGGCTCGTCAGTGAGCCAAAACGTTTGGGGAAACGCTATACGTTTGGGATCCTCTATTTTTTTTACATAGTTGCGGTATCAAAGATTTTCATAAAAAAATAATAGAAGTCGGAAATATTTATAAAAATTAAGGGCATAGCAAAATTGCAAAGAAATATGAAAAATAATAAATGTCTAA
>QKCR01000021.1 GCA_003245575.1 Alphaproteobacteria bacterium
GACCGCGAACTTCTGGCAGGGAAGTACGGTCGATCACGGCGAGCGCATCCTCGGCTACGACGACTACATCGGAGATGAGGAGATGCGCCTCAAGAACGAACGCCGCAAGGCCCGGTTCGTCTCACGCCTGATCCGGCCTGGCGGGCGAGTGCTCGACATCGCCTGCGGTAGCGGCTCTTTCTTGCGTGCGGCCGCAGAGCAAGGGCTGGAGACTGGGGGCGTGGAGATATCTGAGAAAATGTCCGGATTGGCCCAGGCACAAGGTTTTGACGTCGTCACCGGAGATTTCGAAACCATAAAGTTACCACATGAGTGTTTCGACGTAATCACGCTTTGGAATGCGGATAATATTTTTTCAGATCCAGTGGCAACGTGGCGTCGTATCCACTCACTACTTGCACCAGACGGATTATTCATACTCAACTTTCTTGAAAACAGGTTGCTAAACAGACTATTCGTCGGTGCATTCAGCGCTTGGCGGGACTGTCACAGCTTGTATGTTCCCTGTAGAAATTCTATCCGCCATCTTGCGTCGAGAGCCGGTTTCTTGGTCAATGATGTGCAAGTACAATGGGGATATTTCGCAATCAGTCGTATTTTCAATGTGCTTAAGAGACTCGCTGCCAATGGAGATCAATGGACATCAACACAAAAATCTGATTTAAAAAAGGTCCAAGGAGGAACGCTCCCCTTGCTTCCTATGCCAGGATTCTTCGTTGCAGTTCTGCAAAAATCAGAAGATTATACCAAATACGACTTAGGAGATGAGTAAAATTCATGCGTATCCTGTTTGTAATGACAAGCATAGGACAGATGGAAAGCTTCGGGCCAATGTATCTTTCGTCAATAGCAAAATTACGTGGACACAAAACAAGGTTTGTCCGCTTTTTCAAATCTGATGTTCTAAAAAATATAGAAGAATTTAATCCAGATATCATCGCATACTCGGCCTTCACTGGTGATTTTAAGCCTATGAGCGAGCTTGATAGACATATTAAATCTACAAGAAATATATTTTCAATTGTCGGAGGACCGCACATTACCCTTTTCCCGAAAGATATTATGACTACAGAATTTGATTGCGCAGTAATCGGAGAAGGAGAAGGTGCTTTTGCTGATATTCTTGATGCTTTTGAAAAAAGAGAGGAGGTCGATCACATCAAGAATGTAGTCACAAAGAATTCGCCAGATTACACGCTGCGCCCCCTCATTGACAACCTTGATGAAATTCCTTTTCCCGACTTTGATGGTGTTTATTCGGACATCCCTTACTTTGGCGCATTTCCGGTCAAACGCTTTATGCCTTCTCGTGGATGTCCGTACAACTGCTCCTATTGCTTCAATCATGTGTACAATCAGATGTACAGAGGGCTTGGAAAGATAATCCGTAGATATAGCGTTGGACGCATCATCAATGAAATCAATTATGTAAAATCGAAATATAGAGCAGAATTCATTAGATTCAATGACGATTGCTTTGCTGTGCGCAATGATGCATGGATGAAAGAGTTTACGGAACGCTACCCCAAAGAAGTCAACATCCCGTTTCACTGCGAACTTAACCCTAACAGCGCGAGTGAAGAACTGATAGCTAGCTTAAAATACGCTGGTTGCATTTCAGTGATGATGTCTATTGAGTGTGGCCCAGAAAAATATCGCATAGAGACACTCAGACGAAGACATAGCAATAAAACAATCATCAAAGCATTCAAGTTGTGCAATCAATATGGCATAAATGTTTACTCTAATAGCATATTAGGACTCCCAGGAACAACCTTTAAAGATGATCTCGAGACATTAGACCTCAACATCCAGTGCAGTCCGGCATACGCGGATGCCTCAATATTCCAACCCTATCCTGGCATTGATTTAACCAATCTCGCAGCAAAACTCGGGCTTTACAATCCAGACAGTTCTAAAACACAATTGCCCCGAACTGTTTTTGGAAGATCTGGCCTAGATTATGATTCGACTACCAAAACAAAACAGAAAAATCTCGCCGACTTATTCTGCTTATTGGTAGAGTTTCCCACACTTAAAAAATTTGTTCTCCCCCACATCCATAGGACTAATCTGATGATGCCTCTGATTTTTGCGAATGCCATCCTACAGGGGTGGAAATACAAGACCAAACTTTACCCACATAAAACAAAATTGTCTGATGCAAAAAACAATATAATAAATTTTTACACTTATTTTAAACAAATTATCATTGACAGATAGATTCCCTACCTCACCTGAACACATACTTGTCAAATAAAAAAATGAAATTAAACAACAAAACAGACGTATTATTCATTAACCCTCCGTACAGAAGCAAAAATATCCATGTCTACATGCCAATGGGGCTAGGATATGTTGCGACGTCTATGAGTGAAGCTGGAATATGTGTCAACATCATGGACATGAATGCATTACAAATGTCCATAAGCGATGCGCTGCTAGAAATAGACCGGCTGAACCCTCCCGTAGTTGCGATTACTGGATTTTTAACGCAGTGGATAAGCATTCTAGAGCTAACCAAAGGCATCAAAATGCTTTCACCCGGCAGTAAAATCATGCTGGGCGGGTCGCTTCTCAATGGAGCCGAACATCATCTCTTTGAACAATCTCCTGTGGATGCCATCATCCGCGGAGACGGAGAGATACTCGGCCCCAAGTTGGCCCAAGCGTTCATCGACAAGACGGAAATTCCGCAAGAGACAGGACTTGCCTATCGGAATGGATCACAAATAGTTTCACATCCTGGGTATGCAAAAGTTCCAGATATTGATGCGCTGCCGATGCTTAACAGGGACCTGTTCGGAGTGCAGAAGTATATCGACAGGTATTTCAACAGCACCATTGGAACTAAAACACTTGAAGTTGTCTGGTCTCGCGGCTGCCCATACGGATGCGTCTATTGCATAAACTCACGGAACGACGGTCGATACAGACTCCGCTCTGTAAACAAAGTCATTGAAGAAATCACTTTCTTAAAGGATCGCTATGGCATCAATGATGTAGTATTCGCCTCCGAAGTCTTCAGTGTCCGCAAGGACCGCGTCCTTGAACTATGCTCACGCCTCCAGCCTCTATCGCTTTCCTGGACGGCGGTCACCCGCGCGGACCTGCTGGACGAGGAATTGGCCGAAGCGATGGCTGACGCAGGTTGCAGATGGGTGTTCGTCGGCATTGAGTCAGCTGATGACACCCTGCTTGACAAAATGCACAAGCGCATCACTACCGAAAAAATCTCAAGCGCGATCCGCCTGATCAAGAAATACAAGATGGAGCCCCGAGGGGGCTTCATCATCGGGCTTCCCTGGGAAACTCCCGCAACCATAGCCAAAGCCCGTGATTTCTGCATTGAACATGGACTGATCTATTGGCCGTCATTTGCGACGGCCTACCCCAATACCGACCTATATGAATTCGCAAAGCCGCATATCAAAGACGAAATGGAATATCTGAAGCAACTTTCGGATCACCACCAGTACAAAAAGCTGCTAATCAACCTGACAAATATCCCAACTCGAGACCTTCTCAGTCTGAAGAATGATGCCACAAGCGAGACAATCGCCGACTACGTTCACAATGAAAATCCTTGGCTACCCAGGAAAATTATAAAGTTCATTTCCAGTGTAATGCTTTCGCTCTACCATTCTGAAGAATATCTTGGGATCGACATCCATTCTTTAATGCACAAAATACTTCGCTTCACATACCTTATTCTAAATAAAAAATTTCTTAACAACAGCCGAACACGGATTGACACAAAGTAGGCATCTACCAGTGGTCAAAGAATACAATATGAACAAATCGATTGACGATTTGATTGAGAAAGAGTGCCCAGTCTGCACTTCTTCATCACGCTCTTTTTACAGGACAGCAGGTGCTTACGATATAATGGAGTGCAATGTCTGTGGCCTGCAGTTTGTTAATCATGTCACACAAAATGACTTATCTGATTTCTATGAGTATAAATACTACAACAATAATGGACTAGATTTGATTGGATATAAAAAGTACTCAACAAATTACGATATAGACAAGATAAACTATATTAAATTCCATCACCACATAAGTAAACTTAATGATAATGGGAAAAAATTACTAGATATCGGTGCAGCGCAGGGAACATTAGTCAAGGTTATGAACGAACTTGGCTGGGATGCATCCGGGATTGACCCTAGCGAATACGCAACGAATATCGCGCACACTGAGTACGGAGTTCAGGTGCGGCGGTGCTCCCTAGAAGAACTTGAAGTGGAGACCGAACAGTACGACGTCATCACCCTTGTGGGCGTACTGGAGCACCTGCCAAAACCGAGGACAGATCTTCTCAAAGTCAGGAAACTCCTTCGTCCTGGAGGCCTCCTGCTCATAACGACGCTTAATGCTGGCCGCCTCCTCCACCTCTTCAAGTTCAAGCCCCCAGAGCACCTTTTCTATTTCAATAACAAACAACTCCGAGATATGCTTGGGACGATGGGTTTTGAAATCAAGATGAACCGGCCATATCTTCGGCACTACAGAGCCTCGGAGTTCTTCTTCAGGGTCAATTGCCTGCTGTTCCCCTGGCTTGTCCGACCGATTGACAAATTGTTTAGATTTTTTCCACAAATAGACAAAGCGACTATTTTCCCCACAAACGAAATGTATGTCATTGCAAAAAAAATCTAGAATACAGTTATGAGTTCTTTGCGCACAGACAACAAAGGAGCTCTAAGCGAAGCGCTAAGCTGGCTTCTCCCAGTTGCCCTCTTTATCGCTTTTCATTCTGACATCATCATCAGCACCACAAAAACTTTCACACACGATTCACTTATATGGTTTGGCATCCCATATACGTTCTACGACGGTCTCTTTCGCCTTCAACCACCACTCTGGAATCCTTTCCCAAACGGAGGACAGCCTTTCTTCTACCTATGGGGAATGCAGAATCTGTATGACCCACTGAGTCTTATCGGATTCTCAATCGGAGCCATAACTGGTTCTGATATTCTGGATATGTGCCAAAGAATTTACATGTTCCGCATCGTGTTTGCGGCTCTCGGCGTGGGAGTCCTTGTACGAGAAATCACGTCCTCAAGGATGTGTTCATGTTTCGCCTTGACCACAAGCTTATTCTCCTCGTTCGCACTTGCATCTCTACGCCAAAACGGGCTCCTCTACTCCTTCATGCTGACACCCTGGATACTTTTCGTAGCACTTCGCTTCTTCAAAACGAGTTCACGGGTCTACCTTGTTCCACTTGCTCTCCTCGTCGGGATGAACTTTTCGAATTATACAGTAGCATATTCTTTACTGTATTTTGCTATAATTCTAGTTTATTTTGCCATTTCTGCTCCCATAAGATTCTTTGATTTTGTCAAAAAACTTCGCATCATTGATTTCATCTTGTTTATATCCATCTCTATTGCAATGGCGTCTCCCTTTCTCAGCCTATACTTTGAAAAGGAGAATATAGTTCCCATCGTACGCACGATGGCTAACGAAGAAGTAAAAATGAATTTTGAAGGCGATTTTGATTCAGTGTCGCATTCAAAATACAGTACAAAAGGAACTTTACGAGACTTTATAGGGCTGATATTCCCATCATATGCCCTTGATTCACACTTTAACGAAAATCTTGCTTCTGAGTCATTCCTTTACGTTGGAGTGGCAGCTATCTTCCTAGCCCTCGTTGCAGTAGCATTCGACAAATCTCCATTTACACGATGTTCTTTATTTTCGGTAATTTGCATTTCACTCATCTTTCTTGGAACAGCTACGCCAGCATATCGCTTAGTTCATGCAGTTTTTCTACCCATCAGATTTGCAAGACATATGCACTTGCTTGGATCATTCATAACGTTCACGATCATAGTCCTTGCAAGTATTGGCCTAAAATATTTGATAACCGCTCACCATGTCTACCGCGAAGAAGGAGCACGCACAGGAACAGCGTCCTTCATTCTGACGACATGCGCAATCACACTTGTGTCCATGTCTAATTTTATTGAATTATTCAGCCAGAATAGAACTTACGCCAACGCGTCATTGATCATTCTGTTCGCAACATTCATTTATTCAC
>QKCR01000051.1 GCA_003245575.1 Alphaproteobacteria bacterium
ATTGTCGCATCTTCCGTTTCACCGGAACGGTGAGAAAGAATAACACCCATGCCTGCCTTTTGCGCCATTTGAATAGCCTCCAAGGTTTCAGACAATGTTCCGATCTGGTTGACCTTCACGAGGATAGCATTCGCAGCCTTCATCTCGATACCACGAGCCAAACGCTTAGGATTGGTTACGAACAAATCATCACCAACCAGCTGAACTTTGTCGCCCAAACGCTTGGTGAGTTCAACCCAACCATCCCAATCATCTTCAGCCAAACCGTCTTCGATAGAAGCAATCGGATATTTCGCACACAGCTCTTCATAATAGCCGATCAATTCATTTGTCGAGAGCACACGTCCCTCACCTTCCAAATGATATTTTCCGTCCTTAAAGAATTCGGTAGAGGCCACATCGAGAGCAATCATAATATCTTCACCAGGCTTATACCCTGCACTCTCGATTGACTTCATGATAAAATCCAAAGCTTCAGTTGCAGAATTTACAGCAGGCGCAAAACCACCCTCATCGCCGACATTGGTATTCATACCAGCAGCAGAAAGGTTTTTCTTCAAGGCATGAAAGACTTCTGCCCCATAACGAATAGCCTCAGCCATATTTGGTGCCGACACCGGCATAATCATGAACTCTTGGAAATCAACAGGATTATCTGCATGCTTCCCGCCATTGATAATGTTCATGAGCGGCACAGGCAGCAAATGCGCATGAACGCCGCCGACATAACGATAAAGAGGCATATCAGTTTCATCAGCCATCGCATGAGCACACGCCAAAGACACGCCCAAAATCGCATTTGCTCCAAGCTTGCCTTTATTCTCGGTGCCGTCCAACTCAATCATCGCCATATCAATGATACGTTGAGCCTCGGCATCATAACCGCAAAGTTCTTCAGCAATAATGGCATTCACATTATCAACTGCTTTTTGGACTGATTTACCGCCATAAACAGCCTTATCTCCATCACGCAGCTCAACAGCCTCGTGAGCTCCCGTCGAAGCACCTGACGGCACCATCGCACGACCGGTCGCTCCACTCTCAAGAACAACGTCAACTTCAACAGTCGGGTTTCCACGGCTATCCAAAATTTGACGGGCAAAAATATCAATAATAGCAGTCATGTTTTATCTCCAATCTATGACTTAGAAACTTTGTCCAGCGCAACCATCTTGGTCAAAATAGCTTCAAGTTCATGAAGCTTGACCATGTTTGGTCCATCAGATGGCGCTGTATCAGGGTCTTGGTGAACTTCCATAAAGACCCCTGCCACACCGACAGCAACAGCCGCACGCGCCAGCACAGGAACCATAGTACGATCTCCACCTGAAGATGTCCCCTGTCCACCGGGCTGTTGAACAGAATGGGTTGCATCAAATACAACAGGGTATCCTGTTTGCGCCATAATCGGCAATGAGCGCATATCGGACACAAGTGTGTTATATCCAAAGCTCGCACCGCGCTCACAAAGCATAATATTTTCATTACCTGTTGACGCAATCTTTGCAGCAACGTTTTTCATGTCCCAAGGAGCCAAGAACTGCCCTTTTTTGACATTGATAACTTTACCTGTATTCCCCGCAGCAACCAGCAAATCTGTCTGACGACATAAGAACGCAGGAATTTGAAGAATATCAACAGCCTCAGCCACAATCGCGCATTGTTCAGGCAAATGCACATCTGTCAGAACGGGTACACCGAAATCTTTTTTAAGATCCTTAAAAACCTGTAGCGCATCATCAAATGTCACGCCTGAGCGAACACCTGAAACACTGGTACGGTTAGCTTTATCAAAAGATGATTTATAAACGAAGTTAATCCCGAGCTTGCCTGTAATTTCTTTCAAAGCACCGCACATGTCATAAGCATGCTCACGGCTCTCAAGAACACAAGGCCCAGCAATCAGAAAAAACGGAGAAGAATTATTGGCATCGAAGCCTGCAATACGAACTGTTTTCATGCGCTATATTTAGCGCGAACAGCTCATTTTAGCAAGGCCTTGCGTATACGCTCCAAAGTGGGCATTGCAGCATCAGGAAAGGCAAATTTCTGCCCTGTAATCTGCTCATAGGCCGAGATATAAACCCCCGCTGCCTGAACACGCACGTCATCAGGAATATGAGGAATGTCATCCTTATACGGATCACACTGGCTATTGACCCAATTCCGTACAAAATCCTTATCAAAGCTTTGCGGCCGCTCACCTGCCTCAAACTTTTGAAGATAAGTTCCAGCAAACCAATAGCGGGAGCTATCAGGTGTATGAATCTCATCCGCCAGAATAATACTGCCTGCTTCATCAAATCCAAATTCATATTTGGTATCAACTAATATAAGCCCTTGTTTCGCCGCAATCTCACGACCGCGCGCAAAGAGCTTCAAGGCATAATCGCTCACCTGATCCCATTGCTCTTGTGTCAACAACCCTTGAGATACAACCTCTTCTGCTGATAAAGGCTCATCATGGCCCGCATCAAACGCCTTACTGGTCGGAGTTATAATCGTTTCAGGCAACTTCTGATTTTCGCGCATCCCGTCAGGAAATTTAAGGCCATACATATCCCGCTTACCCGATTTATACATCGGCCAAATCGAAGTCCCCGTTGTCCCGCATAGATAATCCCGCACGACAATCTCAACAGGCATAATCTTAAGAAGTTTCCCGACCACAACATTCGGATCAGGATAAGACACAACATGGTTGGGACAAATATCTGCTGTTTTTTCAAACCAGAACTTCGCTGTCTGGGTTAAAACCTGACCTTTAAGAGGAATAGTCGTAAGAATACGGTCAAAGGCCGAAATACGGTCAGACGTGATGATAACGCGCGTACCGTCAGGCAAATCATAATTATCACGCACTTTTCCGCGGTAATGATTAGGCAACTCAGGGAGTGTTGCATCCTCAAGAGCCAAAGGCAAAAAAGGTAAAATTTGATCGTGATAATTCGACATATCTATTCCATATAGTTATCTTACAGGCTTCGGCGCCTCGGCTTTTGAAGCCGCTTGCGTCGCATGAACATTAGCACTTGGAGTGTCATCAATGCTATGCGCTGCAATCGCAACACCTATAACAGCAGCAACAAACAAACCCACAATACCCGTGCGATCACTTTCCCCACCTAGGCGGATACGCTCATCAGACGGCATTCTATAATTAATTTTACTCATAGATAACTCCCTATTTTTTTTAAATGCAGTATATCAAATCAAGTCAAAATCAGCATTCTTTATAGCTGGTAGCCGCCCAAGCATAATTTTGCACTTTCCAAGACGCATCAGAATACAAAAGCATCAAAGCCATACCGCCTTGCTCCAAGAAAGGCACAGAACGAGATTCTCCTTTCCATGTAACCGGAACAGATAGGAACGCTCTATCCTTATGCATGCTAAACTCAAGAGGCTCTTCTATAGAAAAATTCAAATTCGTCAGACCCTCCGAATGTTTGGAAAAACCTGAAGCCCAATCCTCTACTGAATGAGAGCCGCTAAAAATATAGGGATAGAAACTATCCATAAGCACAGAATTCTTCTCGGTAAAGATTTTCCTGACATAAGAAAAATCTCTCGATACCATGGATTGCAGAATTTGTTCCGCAATCTCTTTTATTTCATTAAGGGCTTCTGCTTCATTCATTCAAAGCACCATTAACAAGCAATCACACCAATCGGCTTTTCTCGACCGCAGCCTTGATAAAGGAGACAAATAACGGATGAGGATCAAGCGGTTTGGATTTAAGTTCCGGATGGAATTGAACGCCCACAAACCACGGATGATCGGGAATCTCGATAATCTCCGGCAACTCTCCATCTGGAGACATCCCCGAAAACACAACACCACACTCTTCCAATTTCTGAATATAGGATGTGTTGACTTCATAACGGTGGCGGTGACGTTCGGAAATCATTTCCGATCCGTAAATCTCCGCAACACGAGATCCCTTTTTAAGAGCCGCAGGATAAGCTCCAAGGCGCATTGTGCCACCCAAATCGCCATTTTGCGAACGAGCTTCCGTAGCGTTTCCTTTTACCCACTCGGTCATCAAACCGACCACAGGCTCATCAGTCGCACCAAACTCGGTTGAACTGGCCGTGCTCAATCCTAACTGATTACGGCAAGACTCGATCACAGCCATCTGCATCCCGAAACAAATCCCAAGGTACGGGATTTTATGCTCACGAGCAAACTGTACAGCCTTGATCTTACCTTCTGTTCCACGAACACCAAATCCGCCCGGAACCAAAATTGCATGAACATCTTCAAGCTCATGAATTGTGCCGTCTTGTTCAAAAATTTCGGACTCAACAAACTTGAGCTTAACCTTCACACGGTTCGCAATCCCGCCATGGGTCAAAGCTTCATTCAAAGACTTATAGCTGTCGGATAGCTCGGTATATTTCCCGACAATCGCAACCTTGACTTCACTTTCAGGATTTTTAATGCGGTCAACAATATCCAACCATCTGGTCAAATCAGGCGCAGCAACCGCCCCCATACCGAAACATTTCAGGACCTGATCGTCCAATCCCTCGGCATGATACGTCAAAGGAACCTCATAGATAGAGGACACATCCAACGCAGGAATAACGCACTCGAACGGAATGTTACAGAAGAGACTGATCTTCTTGCGTTCGCCCTCGTCAATCGGACGATCGGCGCGGCAAAGAAGGATATTCGGACGGATACCGGCTGCCATCAATTCTTTTACAGAGTGTTGAGTTGGCTTGGTTTTCAACTCACCCGCAGCGGGGATATACGGCAACCATGTCGCATGAATAAAGATTGCACGATCATGCCCGACTTCATTGCTGAACTGGCGCGCAGCTTCCAAATAAGGTGTCGCCTCAATATCACCGACAGTTCCACCTGTTTCAACCAGCACAAAATCCGCTGTCCCGTCTTTCTCACGAATAAAGGTCTTAATTTCATCTGTAATGTGCGGAATAACCTGAATAGTCGCGCCCAAATATTCTCCACGGCGTTCGCGCTGAAGAACGTTCATATAAATACGACCGGTCGTGATGTTATCCGTTTGGGACGCAGGACGACCCGTAAAACGTTCATAGTGCCCGAGATCAAGGTCGGTTTCTGCCCCGTCATCGGTTACGAAGACTTCCCCGTGTTGGGTCGGACTCATAGTTCCCGGATCAATATTGAGATAAGGGTCCATCTTGCACAAACGCACAGAATAGCCACGCGCTTGCAAAAGCGCACCAAGCGCTGCGGAGGCGAGACCCTTTCCTAAAGAGGAAACCACGCCGCCGGTAATAAATACATATTTGGTCATTTTTTACTTTGCTATCGGAACAGTTGGAGGTTCGGATGTTTGGGGAGTTGCATTTGCATCCGCAGGAGTTTCTGCCGGAGCATCTGTTGAACCACCCTCCACGGGTACGGCAGGAGCCGTAATTGCTGGCGGAGCATCCTCCGCAACGGCATCGAGAATACTGCCTTGTGTAGCGCTTCCCTGTGATGCCAAAATCGCCAAAATAATACTGGTTGTAAAGAATCCAACGGCAACAAAAGTCGTAGCTTTGGTCAACGCATTTGCAGTTGACTGCGCAGAAGCAAAGCTTCCCAATCCGCCACCTGTTCCCAACCCCAGCCCGCCGCCCTCAGAGCGCTGCAAAAGGATCAGAATGATCAAAGCCAATGTCAAAATCAAATGAATGACAAGAACAACATGTTCCATCTTAAAAACTCTTATTTATAATTGTTATAAGCCCTATTTATTGCGCAGCCGCAACAATTGCAAGAAATTGATCGGCTTTCAGACTGGCTCCACCCACCAAAGCCCCATCAACATTCTCCAAATGAAGCAGTTCAAAGGCATTTTCAGGCTTAACAGAACCGCCGTACAAAATACGCACGGATTCAGGATTGTCCAGCTTTTCTTGCACATAGCGACGAATTACCCCGTGCATTTCTTTAACATCTTCCGGAGTCGCCGATTTTCCTGTCCCAATTGCCCAGACAGGTTCGTAAGCAATCACGAGATTTTCTCCGTTTGCTA
>QKCR01000105.1 GCA_003245575.1 Alphaproteobacteria bacterium
GGCACCGGATACCTGGACCGCATCATGGGCGAGGCCCTCGCGCGCCTGGGGCTGACCATGCGCACCGTGCACCTGCCCTCCGAGCGCGGCCTGTTCAATGCCAACGGGGTGGAGGCGGACGGCGTCTATTGCCGCGTCGCGGGGGTGGACAAGGAATACCGCAACCTGATCATGGTCCCGGAGCCGGTCTACCAGTACAAGTTCGTGGCCTTCACCCACGGCGTGAGGTTCAGCATCAGGAATTGGGGCGATCTGACGCCACGCAAGGTGGGCATCATCAAGGGCTGGAAGGCGGTGGAGCGCAATACCGGGCGGGTGAAGTCGCTGACCCGCGTGGCCTCGGACGAAGCGCTTTTCAAGATGCTGGCCATGGACCGCCTAGAGGTGGTGGTGCACGGCCTCGTCTCCGGCCGCATCCTGATCAACGAGCTGGGGCTCTCCAGCATCATCGCCCAGGACCCGCCGCTGGCCGTGGAGGACATGTACGTCTACCTGAACTCGCGCCACGAAGCGCTGGTCCCACGCCTCGCCCAGGTCCTACGCGAGATGAAGGCGGACGGCACCCTGCAACGCATCCGTTCGGAGGTGCTGAGAAAGGCGGGGGTGGAGTAAGGCGATTACAGGTAAAGGCCTGCGCATCCGAGGCGAATACTAGCACTATCAATTCAACAACGTCTTCACCGAATCCTCGCCCCTCAGCACCAACTTCGGCACCAAACCCGACTTCGAACGCAAGCTCGACTTCAACATGGACAGCTTCAGATTAGGGTTCATGAAGGCGTTTCGAATAGGGAATTTATACATCAAAAATTGACAATTCATAGATGCACTCTTGACCTCTGAGCTTGGCCTGCACCTCCCCCCCGGCCTTGTTCCCCGCCACCAAGCCAAGATGCCTGCCCTTTGGCCTAGAAAGGTGCCGGCCAATTGGGGACAATGGAGAATCTCCGCGAAGAAGATCCGCCACATAATATCTTTAGATGGCGGGATACCCTCAGACCTGCTATCTTGCTGTCAACGTAACATCACACATTTGATGGAGAACATAATGAATCGGCTAGAAATGTGCCTCAATATTTTCTCTGAAATGAAAAAGCAACTACATATTAAACAAGTCGCCGAAATATTAATTGCTCGCTATCCTCTTCATTTTCAAAACGACGATGTCGAAACACTTGCCCAACGAATAGGACAAACTATCCGCAACCATATCCAGAGTACCAAGTCCAAAGCCAAGCTAACCAAAGTACCGAACGGTCGCGGGGGATACCTTTCTGGTGTTTATCGAGTCAAGCAGAAACGAAAGAAAATTATACCAGAAAAACTTCCACAAATTTCTACTGGATATACAGGGAAAGCTGGTGAATACGGCTTGTTGAGTGAACTATTGTTCAGGGGATATAACGCGTCAATAATGACTGTTGACGAGGGCATCGACGTAATTGCATCCAATGAAAACAAATATTTTCATATACAGGTGAAGACATCCAATATTAACCAATGTGGCAAATTCCAATTTACAATACAATCAAATAGCTACAAGGCAAACAATGCTTCAACAACATTTTATGTTCTCATTACTCGCCGCTTCATCAGCGGTCTCTGGAGAAGTGATTACATCGTTCTCCAGAGCAGCGACATCGCTAGATTCATAGCCACAGAAATCATTAAAGATGGCAAACAATACCCACTCGCTATCCGATACGAGAGCGGCAAATGCATCTTAAACAAGAATACGGACATCACATACTATCTAAACAACTTTGAACCGCTAAAATGACCCATCTCTCAACCATCCCTTAGAGTTTGAGCAGGGACTTATCCTGAGGCGCCTTGACTTAACGATTAGCAGCCTCTAAAAATTAGTTCTTGAAAGTTGATTTAGGCATGAAATTTAATTTTTCGAGGGAAATATGCAAAAGGAAATGATCCAGCACATGGAAAAATTCGGATTTGCCATCGTCTCCGACGAAGACGGCATGGACAGCGTCGCCTACACGGCCTCATGCTCCGGAGGGCGCTCTGACTGCTGCACAAGGGTATGCTCAGCAGATGCCAACTTCGTCGAAAATAGCGAAGCCTGGGAGCGTTACTTGAGCGTCAAAGGCGGGCAAGTTCAATATTAGCGACGTTGAGACTATGACACAGCTTTCACTAGCCTCCACCCCGGAACTGCGTGATGGGGTGGAGGTTTTTCTTTACCCACAGAAAGGAGAGTCTTGCCAGATTCTATTCCTCTTCCTGTCGAGCAGACGGCGTTTGCGAATTACATGCAAACCTTCTTTCTCTGCATTACTCAAAGAACTTTCCAAGCCTCAAACCCTAGGTGAATCACTTACAAATTCCGGCCTCACTCTGGACGCCTACACCAGTTCCTTCCTCTCCTTTCTGGAAGAAGAAGGAATTATCACAATGTCAAACCCTCTCGAAACTCTGCTGCTCCCCAAGGAGTACGTGGAACAATATAAACGCCAAGTATATTTTTTGCTAGACGTTCTTAAGTCTCCACAACTAGCCCATGCTGCCCAAAAAAAAATATTTGACGCACACATTGCTTTATTTGGTCTTGGGGCTGTCGGCAGCACGCTTCTTCAACAACTTTGTATGATGGGGTTTAGAAAGTTTACGCTTATCGATTATGCCACCGTTGAAAATAATGACATAGCACGAACACCTTACCATATAGAATCACAAGTCAAATCATTAAAAGTTCAGGCAGCAAGAAATCTAGTTGAAGATCATGCATTTGATCCGATTGTTTTTTTGCACAACACTACGCTCAAGACACATACGAATCTTGATATACTAGGAGAAAAGATTTCACTCATCGCGAACACAGCCGATGAACCGTATATTGGATACACCAACATTAAACTTTCACGTTATGCTCTCCAGCACAACATCCCGATCGTGGCTGCAGGAGGATTTGATGCACATCTCGCCTCTCTTGGGGAACTTCTCATTCCACATATGACTCCGTGTGCTGATTGCTACGCAACATTCTTCCATGAAAGATTAAAGAACTGGAGGCCTATTCCGCACCCTGTAAAGGACAGGGAAGGATGGTTCGGCGGACTGGGGAGCTTGTCTACATTCAGCGCTTCCGCTGCGGCTTTAGAGATACTATTTTTTATTATATCTTCAGGAGACCAGCAGGTGAGTCCTGGTAAGCGTGGTGAATTCTTATTTCACGACTACAGCCTCGACACATTTGTCGTCGATAGGGATACGCACTGTCGATCGTGCGGGACAGAAAAATCATGAAAAAATTTAGCGAAGAGTCATTTCGAATTCGGCCATCAGTGTCATTTGTGCCTCTACAGCAGGACGGATATTATCAGTTTTTTCTCTCTGACATCAGACAGAGCTTCAACTTGGCCTTCTCCGACAAAAAATACGTCAAAATACTCACGGAGCTCGACGGAAGTTTATCTTTTCTCCAACTGGAGAATAAATTTTCACTAACTGACCAACAAAGCCTCGGCTTAGAGCGATTATTCGAAATTTTGATTGAGCGCTGTGTTGTGGAGGACATACGGATTGTAGCTCTCCGGTCATCAGACCCCTTCCGACGTGTAAAAACATTTATTGGCTCCTATGTTCCATATCATGACGTCGAGTCCACTTGGAAACGGATTTCCAATAGCCACGCAGTCGTGATTGGTGTTGGCGGAATTGGCAGCTGGGTAGTATCATTATTGGCCCAAATGGGAATCAAAAATTTCACATTGATTGACGACGACCTTGTCAAGCTGCACAACCTCAATCGCTCACTTTTTACCAAGCAAGACATTGGCTCGCTCAAGACTTTAGCCATCGACAGGATGCTTTCAACACGCAAGAAAGGATATTATGCAGTTACGTCCATTGCCGAAAAATTACATAGCTCAACACGGCTAATATCATTACTGAAAGATAATTTACACCCACAAACAGTACTAATTAATTGCGCAGACTACCCTTCTGTTGCCAACACATCGGCAATCATTAACGACGCGGCCTTTACGTTAAACCTGCCATATATCATTGCTGGGGGGTACAACATGCATCTCAGCCTAGTTGGCCCAACGATCATCCCCAGGCAGACGCCCTGCTTTCATTGCATTTCATATGGTATGGATCAGCTTAAGGTGGCAGAGATTGAAGGAGCAGAACGCGTTGTGAAGGAGCATCGAAACCTCGGCAATCTAGCTCCTTTGGCAGCAATCTCCGCCTCATTTGCTGCAAACGAGTACCTGAAGCTCATCCTGGACCTTCCACAGTTAAAGCCAACTATGTTTGGCAAACGTGGTGAGTTCAATTTTCTCACAAAAAAACTGACTGTGGAAGAATATATGCCGTGGGATAAATGTCCATACTGTAGCAGAGGGATGCCGTGAGCAGGTATAATGACACGATAAAATGCGTCTCCAACCTATTAGTGCTCGTAATTGTAACATCAATTGGTCTTGTATTTATCTTTTTCGCTATTCAATTTCTAAACAAGAGTGCAATCCCCATATTTTCACCTGCACAGAATTCAACAAACACATCTCAAACAATTTTTCATATGACGAATGACCCCTTTGGATCTTATCGAGACTTTGTCACGACTATAACCGGGCTACTCACCTTGATAATCGGAGCTATTGGCATTGGGTCTTATATTTCATTCAGAAAATTCAAAGAGGAAGAAGAAAAGATCAAAAATCGCAGGAATCAATTAGACATGTTTTTAAAAATCGAAGAAGGCCGCAACATCTCAGAGTCTGAGGCAGCCTACTCTACAGCCATCTCCCTATATGACGAAGCTGAGGTATTTCACAACGAGTACCATATGCTATACACATTGAGAGGCGAATCATATTACTATAGAAATAGCACAGGTGATTTACAAAATGCAATTTGCGACTTCGAGACGGCGATAAGATTAAAAAAGAATTCATCAAGAGCTTGGTTTGGGCTCGGCCAAGCATGCTTCAGACTGATCCAGAATATTCATTGTCACAAAATTAATGAAACAAGGGACCTAGAAGGGAGAACCGCAACTGAATTACGCATAGCAGACAATGACGGATCAATAGAATCAAAACACGAAGTAAATAATGCAATGGGTCATATCGAGAAAGCGCTAAGCTTTCAGTATGCAGAAACTCCTGCGCGACTCGAACTCGGCCGAATGTACAAGTCCATTGGCGACAATGCTGCAGCCATAGAGCAATACAAAAAAGCATATGAAAGCAACAAAGCTTACGCTGCCTGTGGCTTCAAATATGCACTCCTTTGGATATCTGAAAATGACGGCCGACTTAACGATGCGGAAAAGGAAGGAATTATTGATATTCTAAAAAAGGCTAGCGTATATGACCTTTTCAACAGCAAAGCAGCCTACGCTTTACTATGGTATTTGTTTGAAAGAATAGGAAAGATGGCAGAAGCAAACAAAGCAAAATCAATGACTGACCAATTGATCATCAATGATATTTTCGAGTTACGCTAGCCATTGAAGCTAGATAGCCCCGGCTCCCAGAAGCAAACCCGATTAGTGAAACATTAATTTTTTTGAGCATATTCTATGGCACAATGCTTCCATCGCGCAAAA
Source organism: Alphaproteobacteria bacterium (assembly GCA_003245575.1). Lineage (GTDB taxonomy): Bacteria > Pseudomonadota > Alphaproteobacteria > Micavibrionales > Micavibrionaceae > UBA1573. The sequence goes on from QKCR01000105.1 coordinate 5,582, forward strand.
ACGCGGTGAAAGCATTGTGTATATTGGGGTGTCCCCGCGAAAACGCCTTACGCGTTCCTCCCGCAGCATTTCTTGTATTTCTGGCCCGAGCCGCAGGGGCAGGGGGAGTTGCGGGTGACTTTGGGAGTCTCGCGCTTGATGGGCTGTTTGGCCTTGGGCTGGGTCTCTTCGCCGCCGGAGTACTTCACGTTCTTGGCTTCGTCGTGCTTGAAGTCGTCCTCGCGCACTTCCTCGGTCTTGATGCGCAGGCGGGAGAGGGCGAAGACCGTGTT
>QKCR01000150.1 GCA_003245575.1 Alphaproteobacteria bacterium
CAGCGGAACATTGATTGTTCCCCAGTCTTTCAGGAAGTTGCGGTAGTCTCCAACCTTGGTCACACTGTAGGCTGGCTTGAAGTTAATAGTCTTAAAGAAGCTCAAGAAGGCTGTGTGGTAGTTTTTGTAGCTCATCGCCGATGATGTGCATTCCGCGATATAGACCTTGTCACCATAGTTGGTCACAACCATCAAACCGGCCTTTTGGGCCAAAGGCTCATCGGGTGGTGTAATGAATGAAATCAGGGTCATGCTGGCATAGCCCTGTCCCAGACCTGCTTCATTTTGCTGGCGGATTACATTCACGTTTTCGTATGAAGAGGTATAATCTTCCCAGAAATTATCTACGAAATTGGTATCACGGACTTCATCGCGGTAACGGTTCGGATAGATCAAAAAGCGGCGATCTTCGCGTGCGCGCAAGCGGCAGACCGCGTTATCTTCGCCAGACGGCAGAGACAAAGTTATAACATCGTCAGGTTGCTGGTTGTTAATGGTCTTCCATGTATCCGGATATGATACATGAGCTCCTGTGTGAACATCCGTCCAAACCACATAGTCTGCCTTGGCAGGAACTGCAAAAGCCAACATTGCTGTGGCAACCATCATACCCTTTTTGAAAATGTTCATCTTTTTGGAAAACCGTCGCTAGGAATTAAACTTACATAATCATGCTATTTTGCCAGAAAAATTGCAAACGGCAACTTAAGTTTTTGAAAAAACTTGACGAAATTCAAGTCCTATGACAAATAAATCCGATAAATTTAATAAATCCAACAGATGGTGTGCAAATTATGGCGTTCTATACAATTCTGATCGAAAATACCGCCCCGCAAATGAAGGGCCATTTTCTTGTTGTATCCGGAGATAGCGGTGTGTCTATGCCAACCGTTTCAATCAATATTGAAAGTTCCGGAAAAGATGTCGAAAGCCATGTTGCCGAGGCATTTTCAAAAAAAGCAGGACTTAAGCAAATAGATGAGGCGACCAATCTGGGAACCCAAGGAGCAGATTCTTATGTGATCTGCTTCACCGAGGTCAGCCAAGACGAGACACCTCAAGGGCTAGTGTCTATGCATGCGCATAATGTTTTGAGAAATTTAGGGGCAGGCTTCCCCAAAAATGTCCAAAATTATCTTTCCAGATTTGGACAACCTGCCGCACAAGTCGGCTAGCCTCTCCAGAAGCCCATAATATCTTTAACTTCTGTCAGGATCGGTTCTGCGACTGACCTTGCTTTTTCTGCGCCGTCTTTCAGAATTGCATCAATCTCGGATACGTCCGCCAAAAGTTCGCGCATACGGGCTGTGATCGGGGCAATTTTTTCAACCGTCAAGTCAGAAAGTTTCGGTTTAAATTCCGAGAATTGCTTGCCTGCAAATTCAGCTATCACCTGCTCTTTTGTTTGATTATTCATCGCGGCATAGATCGTGATGAGGTTTGCTGCCTCAGGACGACCTTCCAAACCTTCTACTGTATCAGGTAACGGGTTAGGATCGGTTTTGGCGCGTTTGATTTTATCGGCGATCATTTCCGGTGTGTCGGTCAGATTAATGCGCGACATATCGGATTCTGCTGATTTACTCATTTTCTGAGTTCCATCCCGCAAAGACATGACTCGCGTTGCCGCCCCCATAATCATCGGCTCAGGAAGTGTAAAGAACTCTTTATCAAAACGATGATTAAAAGTTGAGGCAATATCACGAGCCAATTCCAGATGTTGTTTCTGGTCTTCACCGACAGGCACATGAGTTGCGTTGTAAATCAGAATATCTGCCGCCATCAGCACAGGGTAAGCATAAAGCCCCAAGCCTGCTTTTTCTGCATTCTTGCCCGCTTTATCTTTAAACTGTGTCATGCGGTTTAATTTGCCGATTTGGGTCATAGTCGCTAGCAACCACATCAATTGCGCGTGTAAATCCCCGACCGCTGATTGAGGAAAAATTGCAGATTTTTTCGGGTCGATACCTGCCGCGATATAGGCTGCCGCAATTTCGCGCGTGGCTTGTTCCAAATTCAGCTTATCGTTTGGTACAGTAATTGCGTGCATATCCACGACACAATATAGGTTTTCATTTTCTGGTTCTGCGTTTTGCAAATCAACCCAGTTTTTCAGCGCCCCAAGATAGTTACCCAAGTGCAATTGGTAAGTCGGCTGCATGCCGGATAAAATACGTTTCATAGAAGTGAGCCTTTCTTATGCTTTTCTTCGTCTTAAATAGTTTTTAATGTCGGAAATTTTTAAAACGCCACTGACCTGAATTGCCAGCGCGTACGTGATTGCGCCTGACCCTAGCAGGGCCACCAATGCAATTGTCTTTGTGACGAAGTCACCGTGGAAGTAATCTTGTAATCCATAATTCAAAGCTGACAGAATTATAGCCATGATGCAAGCACAAACTGCCATTTTCGGGAAAACGGTTTTTAAACGTTCATCAAATTCCAAAGCTTCGCGCTCTTTAAGTTTTTTATTTAGAAGATAAACTTGTATCCAGCCTGCAAGACCTGTTGCCATCGATACACCTGCAATTCCCAGAGGGCCAATTAAGCACAGGCATGCGCCAACGTTGAACAGCGCTGTCATGATTGTGATTTTCACAGGAGTCTTCGTATCTTCATGCGCCCAAAATGCCGTCATGAAAACTTTTGAAGCAATATAGGCAGGCAGTCCGATGCCATAGCCCATAAGAACATAAGATGTCATCACTGTTTCTTTAGCGGTAAACTTGCCGTATTCAAACAAGGTCGCCAGCATTGGGATCGGCACAATCAGCAAAGCAACAGCCGCCGGCATTGCCACAAAAAAGCAAAACTCCAGTGAGCGGTTATAGAGATCATTGCTCTCTTCTTTTTCTTTGGAAGCTAGAGCCTTTGAGAGCATCGGCAATAGAGCCGTACCGACGGCAATTCCTGCAAGGGAGAGCGGCAATTGATTTAAGCGATCGGCATAATACAAAAATGAGATTGATCCTTCAGGCAACACAGACGCCAAAATCATATCCACAAACAAGTTGAACTGATACACGCCTGCAGCTAAGGCCCCAGGCCCCATCAGCATAAATAAACGTTTTGTTTTCTCTGAAAGTTTCGGGCGTTGAAAATGGAAGACTATTTTATGGCGACGGATAAAGAAAACCATCATAGCCAATTGAAAAAGTCCGGATACAGAAACCCCAATAGCCATGGCATGACCGACTGTCGGGAATAGATGCCCGCCGATCAGCATAAATGCAATTAGTGTCAGGTTAAAGATAATGGGGGCTGCTGCAAATGGTGCGAACTTGCTGTGTGCGTTGAGCATTCCACCCAATAAAGCCACAAAAGACATGAGCATCAGATAAGGAAATGTGATTTGCGTCAGGGTAACTGCCCAACTATATCGCTCTGTCCCCTCCTCAAATCCCGGCGCAATCAAATGAATAACCCATGGCATGGCCAGCATCACGACCACGGAAAAGATGGACAGGATCAGCGCCATAACCGAGAAAACTTCGCCGGAGAATTTCCCTGCGGCTTCTTCACCTTCATTGGTTAGTGTTTTTGTGTAAAGAGGAACAAACGAAACACTAAATGCGCCTTCGGCTGCAACACGGCGAAATAAATTTGGAAGTTTGAGGGCGACGAAAAAAGCATCTGCGATTGGCCCCGCGCCTAGAAAAGCTGCGGTTAACATATCCCTGATCATCCCGGCAACACGGCTCAGAAGTGTGAATCCTGCAATTGTTGCCATAGAATTTAGTAATTTCATGTGATAACACTCTTTCCAATCAGGAGTTTTGAGATGCTTAATCCCGAAAGCCAATGGTTTGGCAGAAAATCCGTAAGCCCGCAAGAGAAGACCCGAATGGTTCTGGACGTTTTTGACAGCGTTGCAGGTCGTTATGACGTCATGAATGATCTTATGTCTTTTGGAATTCACCGTCTCTGGAAGGATCATTTAATCCGCAAAATCCGCCCGACGCCTTACCTTTCTTATCTGGATGTTGCCGGCGGCACAGGAGATATTGCCTTCAGGATCGCCAAAAAGGCCGGAAAAGGTGCAAAAATTACTATTTCCGACATTAACGGTTCGATGCTTGAGGTCGGGAAAGCTCGTGCTATTGACCAAGGATTTGTAGGCGGATTTGAGTGGGTTGAAGCCAATGCAGAATCGCTCCCCTTTCCTGACAACAGTTTTGACGTTTATACAATTTCCTTCGGATTACGGAATGTCACCCATATTGATAACGCCCTAAAAGAAGCCTGCCGTGTCTTGAAACCGGGCGGGCGCTTTTTCTGCATGGAATTCAGCCATTTGGAAAACGAAGCTCTACAAAAACTTTATGATACTTATTCTTACACATGCATCCCTGTCATGGGCAAGTATGTGACCGGAGATCAGGAAAGTTACCAGTATCTGGTCGAGAGCATTCGTGCCTTCCCGTCACAAGAAGACCTCTCTATGCGTATGCTGGATGCTGGATTCTCTCGAGCGATGGTCGAGCCTTTGACTTTTGGAGTTGTGGCTATCCATGAAGGTTGGAAATTCTAATATTTCTATTTAAGCATCATACAAAAAGGGGCTGAAGGCCCCTTTTTTATATCATTCTACTGAACCTGATTTTCAGGTGGTGACTCTTCATCTTCTGATTCCTGACCACCCTCAGGTGAACGGACTAACTTCCAGCTTCCCTCTTCATAAGGGTCACCACCTAGATATTTGTAGAAATAACCCGGATCTCCTTCATATTCCTGTCCGACGACATATGTTTCCTCTTCGTATGAACCATGATCGTCATAGCCGGTTGTATAATGAGACGATTCATATCCGCCGCCGTTCATTGTCCCGAAAATCGGTTTTAGGGCACTTGCCGACATAACGAAGATAAATAGAAGGTAGATTACAATCAGGGATGTAATGCTCAATTTTGGGACAAAAATCGCGAAGACGTAAGCCAAAGGATGACGTTTTGGGATTGTTGTTTCGTCAATTTTTCCAACACGGGCGAAACGTTTGGTAAGCCAAGGATAATTGCCCACTAATTCATGAAACGACATCCAGAATCCTTTGGTTTCTTTGACTTGTTCGATATAGGCTTGGGTATTGAGTTTGGTATATTTCTTCCCGCCTACAGCCAAGGCAGCCAAGCCTAAACGCGCGGATTCAGGTTTCTCGCAACATGCTGCCCCGTAGATATCGCAAGTCGATTCGCATGAGCGTGAATAGGCTGCGCCAAGAAGCGGCAAGATGGATGACGGCAGCAAGAAAATGTCCCATAGCGTATGATTTCTGTGTAAATGTCCCATTTCGTGACCAATATAGAAATTCAATGCGTCCGGATTATCATCCATGGCATCCACAATATCGGACAAGAGGACAACATATTGTTTGTGCAAGAATCTCAGGGCAAAGGCATTAAACATGCCGTCCAGATGTAAAATATAAATATTCGGAACTTCTTTCAGCCCTACCTTTTGAGAGCATGAGACCACAGCCTCATGAATTTCAGGAAATTGTTTTGTAGAAACCAAAGCCCCTGAACCCTTAAGATATGAGACGAACGCCGATTGGGCAAACAGGTAGACGATAAAGGCTACCGGGGCCGCGATCGCGACGAATCCTTTCGTGGCATAGATGATTCCAAGCCAAACAACCGTAGAAATAACTGCACCAATGTAAAAAAGTGTCTGTTCATGCTTGTAGGGTTGAATTACCAGCTTCTTTTCATTTACCATATTTTGCCCCTTAGGTTCGATTTAAACTAGTTTTACGTTTGATTCTTTATGATTTCCAGCACATTCACCACTCTGCCCACACCTGTGGACATAATCTAGAAAATTCTCTTGATATTCGGAACAAATATGCATTAAAAAGGCGTACCCGTTCGGATGCGAAAGCAGATATGGGCTTCTGGACCGTTTTTGGGACAGAAACAATAATAAAACTCTCTCTTTTGGAAGGAAACCACTATGAACAAAACAACTCTGACTATCGTTGCTGCTGCAATCGTTGTTGCTTTGGCTGCTTTCGGAATCATGAATAGCCAAGCTCCACAAGGTACCGAAATGCAAAGCATTATGCCTGCTGCCGGTGAAATCTCTGCGACCATCGAAGGCGCTGCTGACCAAGCTGGTTCTGCAATCCAGAACGCTTCTGAAGAAGTTTCTGATAAAGCTGCTGCTGCTGCTGAAGAAATGCACGATGCAGCTGGTGAAGCTGTTGACGCTGCGACCGAAGCTGCTGGCGAAGCACACGATGCTGCTGCTGAAGCAGTAGAAGACGTTAAAGAAGAAATGGCTCCAGCAACTGAAGAAGCTCCTGCTGAGGAAGCTCCTGCTGAAGAAACACACGAATAATTCGTTGTTTCCATTTTGATTATTCAAGAAGCTCTGTGCTATGGTACGGAGCTTCTTTTATTTAACGGGATTTGATCATGACCAATTTGGCAGGGAAATCTGTACTTCTTGTAATCTCAGGCGGGATTGCAGCCTATAAGTCTCTTGAGCTGATACGCTTGCTCAGGAAAGCCCGTACGGAAGTCCGTTGTATTCTAACCAAAGGCGGTTCTGAATTTATTACGCCGCTCAGCGTGTCTGCCCTTTCCGAACATCCCGTTTATACTGATTTATTCTCTCTCAAAGATGAAAGTGAGATGGGACATATTCGCCTGTCTCGAGACGCTGACATCATTATTGTTACTCCTGCCAGTGCGAACCTCATGGCTAAATTAGCCAACGGGATTGCCGATGATCTCGCGTCAACAACACTTCTTGCCAGTAATAAGCCCATCTTTGTGGCCCCAGCCATGAACCCGGAAATGTGGGCGAAGCCCTCTACTCAACGAAATATCGAAATACTTCGCAGTGATGGAGTGCAATTTATAGGCCCTGCTGCGGGAGAGATGGCGTGCAGCGAAACTGGTCTTGGACGCATGATTGAGCCTCAGGATATTTTTGATGCGCTTCAATCCTATTTTAAACTTTCCACACCACTTGCAGGCAAACGCGCCCTTGTGACTTCCGGCCCAACCTATGAACCAATTGACCCTGTGCGCTTTATCGGCAATCGCTCATCAGGAAAGCAAGGACACGCCATTGCTGCAGCATTGGCGCGCGCAGGAGCGGAAGTGACTTTGGTTACTGGCCACGTGTCTTTGGCTGATCCCGTAGGAGTTAGAACACTTCACGTCGAGACGGCTTCCGAAATGCTTGATGCATGCCAATCAGCTCTCCCTGCTCATATTGCCGTTTGTGCGGCTGCGGTTGCGGATTGGCGCGTTGAAAATTCAGCCGATCAGAAAATCAAGAAGCAGACAGGAGCCTCTACCCCTTCTCTGTCCTTTATTGAAAATCCCGATATTCTCGCTGAAATTTCAAAATCCCCAAACAGACCTGATCTTGTCATCGGGTTTGCTGCCGAAACTCAAGATGTTGTTAAGGCTGCCCAAGAAAAACTCGTTCGTAAGGGGTGCGACTGGATTTTGGCTAATCAGGTGGGGAAAACCGATAATCCGGTCTTTGGGACTGACCATAATCAGGTTACACTCGTATCACGCTCAAACTGTGATGAATGGCCCCCTCTTTCCAAGAAAGAGGTTGCTGCACGTTTAGTTGAAGCGATGATCTCTCATTTTAATGATACGGGAACCAAACACGATGACAAACCAATCAGCCGCCCTCTCTCTTCCGCAAGCTAACGACAATAAAGTTTCTGTCGATATTAAAATTTTGGATCATGCCAAAGACTTGCCGATGCCAGCCTATGCCACGGAGCAAGCTGCAGGTATGGACTTGGTTGCTGCAATTGACGCGCCAATGGTTCTCGAAGCAGGTGCCTATGCCATGGTTCCAACAGGTATTTCGATTGCTTTGCCTTCGGGATATGAATGTCAGGTGCGTCCGCGTTCAGGATTGGCGGCTAAAAACGGAGTAACTGTTCTCAACTCCCCCGGCACAGTGGATGCCGATTATCGCGGCGAGATCAAAGCCATTCTGATTAATCACAGTAAAGTACCGTTTACCATTGAACGCGGTATGCGCATCGCCCAGATCGTTATCGCCCGTTACGAGCAAGCCGTATGGAACGTCTGCGAAGACTTATCCGAGACATCTCGCGGTGCAGGCGGCTTCGGGTCAACAGGAACGAAGTAAACGCATGTCTCAAACTGCTCAAAAAACAGAAGCCTCTGATACACCCACCACATCTGATGATTTTGTGGCGATGGGGCATACGCCGATGATGGCACAGTATATGGCGGTCAAGGTTGCACACCCTGATTGCCTGCTGTTTTACCGTATGGGTGATTTTTATGAGCTGTTTTTTGATGATGCGTTGATTGCCTCTGCGGTTCTTGACATTACCCTGACCAAGCGCGGCAAGACACAAGGCGAAGAGATTGCCATGTGCGGCGTGCCGTTTCATTCTTGCGAGCCTTATTTGGCGCGACTTATTCGTGCAGGGCATAAAGTAGCCATTTGTGAGCAGATTGAGACGCCTGAAGAAGCCAAGAAACGCGGCGGATCAAAAGCATTGGTTCGTCGCGAGGTCGTGCGCATTATTACACCAGGGACTTTGATTGAGGACACGCTTCTCAATGCTCGGTCTAATAATTATTTGGTGGCTGCGGCAGAGATTGGCGGGCAGTACGGTGTTGCGATTGCAGATGTTTCTACAGGGGAGTTTATCGTTCAAACGGTTGCGCGTAGTTCTATTCTCTCCATGCTTATTCGGCTTGATGCCAGCGAAGTCTTGATTTCAGAGCGCGAAGCTGCGGCGGGATTTACAGCGGTACGCGGCATTACATCATTCGCAGCCCAAGAATTTGATAGTGAGAAAGGTCGTATCCGTTTAGAGCAGCTTTTTGGAGAGCAGGTTCTTCCTGAGTTGGGTGCCTTTTCGCGTGCAGAGATTGCTGCGTGCGGAGCATTGATTTCTTATATTGATGCCACGCAGAAAGGGCAGCTCCCTCACTTGCTTCGTCCGCGTCAAGTTTCCAGTTCTGCCGTTATGGAGATTGATCCTTCGACTTTGCGCTCACTTGAACTGGTCCGCACTCAAGCAGGCGAAAAATCAGGGTCACTGATTGATACGATTGATATGACCCTTACCGGGGCCGGGGCGCGGATGCTACAGTCTCGCCTTGTCTCGCCGTTACGCGATGTGACAGGGATTTCCCAACGTCACGATGAAATTGCGACATTTATTTCACAGTTTTCCTTGTGTGGTGACATACGCTCAGTATTGAAGCAAGTCCCCGATATGGAGCGCGCCATAGCGCGTCTTAGTCTGATGCGCGGCGGCCCTCGTGATTTAGCGAATATTCGTGAAGGACTCGGCATTGCCCAAGCATTACGTGCTCTGATCCTTGAAAGAGGGCTGGGAGAAAGTGCGTTATTCCCTATTCTTTCCAAACTTCATCTAAGTGATGACCTAACAAGCTTTCGAGAGTTGTTAGAGGTAGCCTTAGATAGTTCTCCGCCGCTTCTTGCACGGGATGGTGGATTTATTGCTTCAGACTATTGTCCTGAGCTAGACAAGTATCGCGGTTTAAAAAATGAAGCGCGGCAGCATATTGCGGCACTTCAGTCTAAATATTCCCAGCATACAGGTATTGATGCGCTTAAGATCACGCATAATAATGTTTTGGGATATTTCATTGAAGTTCCTGCAAAACGTGCAGATAAAATGATGGTAAAGGATGGCGGCGTTGATAATCCGTATGTGCATCGTCAAACCATGGCGAATGCCGTGCGGTTTACCACACCTGAACTTGCTGAACTTGAGCGTGATATATCCTCGGCGGCCGAAAAATCCCTTGCCTTGGAAGAGAATTATTTCCGCCAGTTCTGTGACCGCCTGGTTCAATTGGCAGATCAAATCAGCGTCATTGCACACGGCTTGGCAGAGATTGATGTTGCCGCAGCAGGAGCGGCCTTGGCAGTTGATCGCGGGTATAACCGTCCTGTTATTACTGTTGGTTTTGATTTTGAGATTACGGGCGGGCGGCACCCTGTTGTTGAATATTCCTTAAAACGCGATCAAAAGGAATTTGCGCCGAATGATTGCGCCCTTCAGAGCGATGAAATGCTCTGGCTTTTGACCGGCCCGAACATGGCAGGTAAATCAACATTCCTTCGTCAAAATGCTTTGATAGCGATTATGGCGCAGGCCGGATTTTATGTGCCTGCTGCATCGGCAAAAATTGGCGCGATAGATAAAGTCTTCTCGCGTGTCGGGGCGTCGGATGACCTCGCCAAGGGGCAATCTACGTTTATGTTGGAGATGGTCGAAACATCTGCCATTTTGAAAAACGCCACATCACGATCCTTGGTAATTCTTGATGAAATCGGTCGCGGGACGGCGACTTATGACGGCTTGTCGATTGCTTGGGCTGCTCTTGAGTATCTGCATAACACGATTAAATGTCGTGGGTTGTTTGCGACCCATTACCACGAACTGACCAATCTTTCCCGTGAACTTACGAGCCTTGCTTGTTACACCATGCAAATCAAGGAATGGAAAGGTGATGTGATCTTCCTGCACCATGTTGCGGCTGGGACTGCAGATAGGTCATACGGCATTCATGTCGCGCAGTTGGCGGGATTGCCTGAAGAGGTTATTGCGCGCGCTGAGCAGGTCTTAGAGCTTTTGGAAGATAACAAAGCCAAAACTGCAAATTTGCAGTTACCGCTCTTCCATGTGCCTGCCCCCGCCCCACGCAAAGCTAAGACTTCAAAAGTAGAAGAAAGACTAGCAAATATTATTCCTGATAGCCTGTCTCCGAAAGAAGCTTTGGAAATTCTCTATTCTCTGAAGGCAGATTTAAGCTAAATCGCGGCCTAGGGTCTTTTGCTTTAGCGATAATGCCAAGCGTGCGGTTTGGCGTTTCCAACGGTCTACATGATACATCGCACGGTCATAAAATTTTTCTACCAACGCGAAATCTTTTCTTGGCGGAAACTCATTCTCTTCACCACTGCGGCATGCAACGGTAAATGCCCGTCTATAATCTTGTTCGCGTCCAAAATCTGCGTCACTTGTTGTAAAAGGACTTTTATCCAATTCGTTAAAGGCAAAATGCCCGTCTTGTTGAAATCTTACCAAAACATGGAATTGCCAGATATAAGAGCGATCAACAGAGATGATACCTACTTCTTTATGAGGTTCTGCCAAGGGTGTATCGCATGCCAAAATATAAGAACCATCTTCAAGTCTTCGGTAACTTGTTTTACCGCTTTCTATACCGTGCACTTTTAAGAAACTTTCCAGACTTCTGGCTTCTATTTGATTGAACTGGCGCGCTAATTCACGGGCCAATTTTGATTTCTTTCTCGGTACAAGAGAATCCCCATCTTCGCTCTTAATCCATACAGCAGGTTGGGGGCGCAGATCAAAGAAACATGCGGTTGTCGCCTTTATTCTTTGTGCGTCCACACAATATTCCAGTTTATTTATCCCGCGGTTTCTACAAAAATCTTTTGCTTTGTTCACAAAAGGCTCAAGCACATTGTGGCTGTATTGCCCCAGCAAAGTCTGAAGCGAAGCTCCTCTCGGAACGAGGTAATAGTGGCGCATTGGTTTTGGTTGAGAAAAGTTAGACATATGTTACTCCCTGCTATTTTTTATAATTTCAGCAGCTCGTACCATTTATTTTGCAGTGCGTCAAACTTATTCGGACGCTGTTTTGGAAGGGTTTTCAGGAGTTGATGCCTGTGGGGCTTCCGGTGGATTTGGCACGACGACCAGAGCCTTAACCGCTCCCCCGTCGGCTTCACCGGAAATTTTAAATGCAAACTTGGCGATTGGCGGCCCAAGAGTTTCAAGAACTGCGACGGCTGCAAATATCAATATCGCGACCTGAGCCCCAATCACGGGAATAAGCGAGTTCGTGGTCTGCAATAATCCAATCGCCATACCCGCCATCGGCATTAGCAACATTCCGGTTGCCGAAGATTGTTTGAAATTATATTCGAGCGCCTTTGTTGCTCCTGCCAGAACCAAGTATTTCGCGGCACACCTGACAATCGGAAAGAGCATTGCAATCCAGCCAGCAGTCACTAGTTCTTGGACATGAAGGCTAGCCCCTGCCGTAACGAACAGGATGATATAGAATATGTCTTCTGCGTATCCGAAATCTGTCTGGGTGATTTGGTGCTTTTTATCTTCAAACCACCGAACCATGATCCCGAAAACCAGACATGAAAATAGAAAGGACATCTGCAAGGCATTATTAATGCCTAAAGTCAGCATAATCCCGCCCAAAATCAGAGGGAATACAAAGTGGAACGTCTTGGGTTGGAGGAACTTTGCGAGCCATGTCACTCCAAATGCCATCAGGGTGGCGATAGCAAAACCGCCGATCATTCTATAGGCAGGAATACCAAATATATCGCTCCATGTGGCTTCGGTCGAGTAAAGGGCAAACGGCAAAGCTGTACTGAATACCAAAAAGGAAATCAGGTTATTCAAAGCCACAAGGATTTTTGTATTTTCTGTGACCTCACCTTTCGCGCGCATTTCGCTTGCGACGTGAACAAGAACTGCCGGTGAAGACGAAATCCCGATGGCGGCAACAAGGACCGAGACTATCGTCGAGTATTCAAAAAAGGATAGCAGAAGGAAAATACTGATAAATGTTACTGCTGATTCAAAAAGCGATACAAAAATAATCTTCGGGTGTTTTACAACATGTTCAGGGTGCAACGAACAACCCAGCTTATATAAAATCAACCCCAAGGAGATTTGAACCAAGTAGCCAGCTTGTGTGATGATTTCACTGTTGATGACTTTGGCGCCTTCTGGCCCCATTAACAAGCCCACGAGCATAAATCCGGAAATCGTCGGCAGCCAAGAGACCCGCGTGGCGACCAATCCTCCGACGACACCCAAGATCATGAACATTCCGAAAATCATCGGATAGTTCATTTGTAGAGGGAAAATATGTTCGAATATCTGTTCCAGCATGCCCTGATTCACCTTTACTGGCGTCAGTGTACCCTTTTTTGGATATATATAACAGGGGCTTGCCAATATAATGGAAAATGATTATAAAAATCCGCAATCACTCAAAAATATGTATCCACGGGCAGGTGGCAGAGTGGTTGAATGCGCCGCTCTCGAAAAGCGGTATGGGTGCAAGCCCATCGAGGGTTCGAATCCCTCCCTGCCCGCCATAATTATCTTAGAATACCTATTCTTATTGGAGATTTGCTTCGGCGTTCATTGCCCTTAGGGCTACTGGCCAATCGAAACGGTTTGGATTTAGTCTAATTGCTTGCTCATAATCATTACGTGCTTCTGCATACATTTTCAGTCCACGGTACGCTGTGGCTCTATTAAAGTAAGCAAAAGAATCAGAACTATTGGCTTGTATTGATTTAGAGGTCATTTCAATTGCTTTTTTATATTCAGCAGCCCCTTTACCTGGTTCCAATAAATCCAATAACGCTCCTTTGCCATTATAAGCCTTAACATTTGTGGGATATTTCAACATGACTTTATCATATATCTCAACACCTTCAGATACCTTAATCTTAAGTGTATCTAGGTCGCCATCAAGCTTTGCAGAAAGGGCCTCTGTTGATTTTCCAGCTGCGTCCAGCATGAGCGTCATCTCGTCGGAAGCTTTAAGTTGCTCAGTGGAAGAAGCACTCTCGCTTACTTTTTCCTTAGATATTTCTAAAGCCTGAGAAAAAGATTCACCTGATATTAGAATGATTGGAAAGAATACTCCTACTAAGAACAAAAATTTTCTAAACATGCTTTAGCCTTACTTCCAAAAATTGATAACCGCTGAAAGAGTATAGATTACTTGATAAATTTCTGAAATAAGAAAAAATCAGGAAATATGTGGCAGTGTCCTTGCGATTGATTTGGGGCTAATCACTCTATTATATGCCAGATCGCCTAGCAGATGATGTTCGGATGCTGTTGAAACAAGGTAGTCTAGCGGTATACCGCCATATCTGGAATAGAGTTCAATAACCTGCCAAACAAATCTTGGGCCATGAGTTACATAAATCAAGTCGCCAAAATTTCCGTTGCTGACAACTGCATGGCTCATCTCGTGCAGGACCATATGACTTTCGAGAGAGCAGAGCACGACACGGTTATTTGTGCTGTCAAAATGGGATATTGTATTCCCCTCCTCATCCACGTTATGAGGATCATGATGAATGGTTGGTGGCTCCATATTATATTCTTCAGCAATCTGGCGAGCTACTTTTCTGGCCTGTCCCAGCCTTAATTTCGTATCCCAACCAATCAAGAAGCCTTGCTCCCATTTATAAACCTGATCCTTCTGAATGTCTGCGGAGATAACACGATCAAGAAATTCATGTGTTTCATATTCCAATTGATGACATACATCATGAAAGATCAAGCTTAAGTCTTTTTTGCTGCCCCCGGCATACTCTACATGAAATGACTTCTTTTTATCCGAGAAAGCTAATCTGGATTTCCATACCAAATGATACCTCTTCCCACTGGCTTCCTGCTTTACGTCATCCATACACAAAAGATAAACATCAAAGTCAGGGAAGTAAGCACTTTGGACACAACGTCCGAATTGATCTTTTAATTCTGAATATGGCCTTATCTGTTTCATATATTTATCCGAGCGTAACCAGTTTTATTCCTGTCTCTCCACGAGGCTTAAGGATTTGACTTTCTACAGTTGGGTAAACAGCAGCATGACTAAACTCACTAACAATATTATCAAGCAGACGGCTCGCACCGAATCTAAAGTTCTGCGGATTAATGTTACTCGCGCCGAAGAATAACTTTCTTAGTGCCAAATACGGAATACAATCTTCAATGGTCGAGAGGCCTCCAGTAATTTTTACACCAATTGGCTTACTTTCCCTTTTGATAACATCCATCATCACGGCAACTGCCTCAGGTGTTGCGCCGCCCAGAACGTGTTTTCCAGTAGATGTTTTTAGGCAATCAACACCGCATGCAATGGCTAATTCAGATACTTCCTGAAGATCTTCAACATTGGCATAAATGGCAGTTTCCAGGATTGTTTTTAACATGACGCTCTCAGGACATGCTTTTCTGGCCGCATTTAAAAAAGCTCTGGCGGTGCACGGGGACTCCGTAAACGGATAGACGATGTCAACCTGCTTTGCACCGTCTCTAATTGCAGATTCTATATCCTGCTTTGTTGTATCTGTCGTTACCTCTGCATCTTTTCCTGTTCGCTTATTCCCGTACGGATAATTTATAACTGTTGCTACAATAATCCCCGTATCCTTTAAATATGACACGGCTGTCTTTACATGCTCCGGCAAGACACAAACTGAAGCCACTCCATATAAAGTGGCTTTCTGGCATAGTAACCGAATATCCTGTTCAGTTTCCTGTCCAGTAAGACTTGTTAAATCCGTACAATTCAGCACTGTACGCAAAACATCATTACTTTTTATTTTGTTTTGATCTCTGGCAAACTGTACCTTTCGCATCAAATGCGGCGGCAACACTAGCGAATTGGAAATGAGGTCCATTTTAACTTCTCCTTGATTAAGAGTTACACAACGAAAAAACACGTGTATCCGGCTTATAAAACATCATGCCCCTATCCGAAGCATGTGGATCAACACTATTAAAATAAATAGCGAGAACTTTGTTTTTCGGGTCTTTTGCAGATTTCTTTTGATTTGAAAAAAATGCATAGAAACTGTCGATTGCTTGGTCCCGTGTCCTAAATCCAAAATCCGTAATTTCTTCTTCATTCATGTCTTCAATATCTTTCAAAGAGAGATGATCTACTTTTGTGATTTCAGCTCCCAGCTCCCATCCACTTGCTGTTCCTTCAAAATATTCCTGTATGCGGACAGGCCCCACCTTTACTTTTAAATTATCATCTCGGATTAGACAGGCTGTCGCGGGTTTCTTTAAACCGCTTAGTTTTGTTGATACTAGAGATTCAATTAATTGTGTGGATAGATGGAGCGTTTGAGCAGCATCCTCGATAGAACGGAGTTCATGAATTGGGTATGGGCCGCTCCCGATTAATGTGACAAAATTTCTCTCTTTACCATTCAGGTCAAAATTCTGTCCTGACGCCGCATAACGCTGTGCGACCTCTTTGAAAAAGTCACTATAGACGCCACCTTGCTGAGGAAGGTTAATAACTTTTGCATTAGCCAGATGAAACATTCTTCCAGTCTCACCGGCTTGTAAAATTACGTTTTCTAAAGTTCCATCAGGTGCTTTTTTTGTTGCCTCAGCAAACTCCTTTGTCAGAGGAAGAACCCATATATTTTTGGGTTTGACGGGATCTTGTACCGGGCTCTCCAAATATCTGTCAGGAGCCTGTAGAATATGCGCTTGCGGAAGGTCAACCTTAAAATCGGACCTTCTTAACGGACGGGATGTTTCACTATCCAGTCCCACATACGGCAATAACTCTCTCTCAATTTTAACATGAGAAAGACCATCAAGATATGCCTTGTATTCCGAGAGTGCGGCACCGCTATCATGATGAGCCTGCATCCATAATGTCCACATTCCGGGAAAAACATGCTCAATTGCTTCCAATTCATCATCTTGAATTTCATTCCGTTCAAGCTTGGCAAGATCCTTTCTGCCGTCTTCTATGGTATACCAACGTTGTGAGCGCCCATGGTAATGTGGAATTCCCGTGTTACGCAGCATTTTAAATGCGTCTAACTGTTTTTTTGTCTCTGCCCCTAGGATATGACCACATCCAAGGTCCTCAATTATCCTGTCAATTACCAGTCGCAGGGCCGTGTTACGCTCGTGACGAATAGATAACTCTCCATTTTTCAAGGAAGCATCCAAAATATCCGATGGCCATGACATTAATTCCGTGTCGGAATATCTGCATCCGTCCCGATCTTCAAACCAGAAATGATGCCCGATATCCTGCAACTGCCCTGTAATCAAATATTCCCTGGCATAGTACAAAATCTTGATTTTATAACGGAATGCATCCTCATAGCTCGCTATTGCTGTATCACTCTCAGGAATTAAGACACCGTTCTTTTTCTTGAGGTCCTTATTGATCTGCTTAATTTTTTCGATAAATTCTTCCGGATTATTCCCATGGTTAAGAAGAACGTCTTCATCAATCTGGATTGCCCTTAACCAAAGCGCCTTGATTTGCATGACGCGTAACCGTGAATCTCTTGCTATTTTCTCCACCTGATTTTGTACACGATTGTGAATTTGGACATCTTCACCAGCTTCACGATCAAATAGTACAAGCGTGGAAAAATCGAAAAGCTCTTCTTCAGGCTGCGCCATGACCAACCTGTCTGCTCCGAAAATCCTTGGATAAGCCTCTCGTAGAGCGTGCATAATTTTACTTTTTACTTTTGATTTATCCAGCTCACGGATGCGTTGAAATAAGTTCAAGCGATCTGCACCTTGATGAAATCCTGCTTTATACCCTTCTTCCGCAGGGAAAAGGCGTGGAGATTTATGTGCTCTTATAACTTTTAATGGTGCATTCGGATTTGATTTCCCACTTTCTAGAATTTTTACCCAATCTTCTAATGCCAACTCCTGAATAGACTTGCCATTGAAACGATAGTTAAGAGGATCAACATTCAAATTCCAGACAACCGCTACTTTAGGTGCGTTTCTATATTGATCAGTCCCTATTAGGGTAACCATTTTCCCGTCAATTCCCGGATATGTCTTATCAATATAGGCAAGTGGCGGTGACGCCCCGAACCTTTGTCCGCCCTCTGTGAGATTATCAATTACATACTTCCAGTCTGAATTTTTTTCCATTTGGGCTAAATGGTCAGGATGATGCTGCCTGATAAAGAGCATTAAAGCTCTTAGAGCTAGAGAGTCTGACAATGCCCCATGCAATTGATCAAGATCAACAAGAGATCCATCTTCAAGAACAATCCCTTCTGTAACTTGCCTTAGACTATCCGCAAATCTCGTATTTTCTCCCAATACACCGCCCATAGAGAATGACGGTATTTCTGCTTGTATGTCTCGCCTTGCCTTCAGAGGAACTTTTAAACCATTCTCCCCGCGCCCTCCAAGGCAATATAAAGCTTCGACAACTCTCAACGCATCTAATCTATAGCATCCGTTCTGTGCCAAATGGGTCATGAAAATATTTTCATGGCCTGACATAAAAGCTTGTGTCCAAAGCCATTGATCGTCTGCATTTACATTATTGTAGCCGATACACATGGATTTTATATCGCGCTTTACCCATCTCTCGTCTGAAGTCTTAAAATAAAACTTTCTTAGATTTTCATGAATACGAATAGAGTCCCAATCTATACTCCCATCTTCATTTGCAACAGGATACGCATAATACCCTTCAGACTTACTGTTATCTCCCTTGTAAATTCCCTTGCGACAGAAAGACAGGAATTCGTCTGAAAATGGGGCTTGATGAAGGCGATTTGAATTTTCAAAGAATCTTTTTACCTTTCCCATGAAGACAGACTTTGGATCACCTTTCTCAACGTCCTCCAACCGTAGTCTTTGAACCAGCCAAGCAAATGGTGAAATAACCGTATATGGCGATATTTTTGCGCGTAAATCTTCTCTATGAAGAATATTTCCTGCTAGATCGGTTATTACGCCTCCGAACTGTGTAATCTCTGCAAATCTTTTTGACAGGTCTGTTGTTTCGGTGTCGTAATACGCATCAAACAGGATGCCCATTTCAACTTTGTGCCAGATGTCCTTTTTCTTAGCGACTAATCTGCTTATGTTATTTGTCATCAAGCCACCTTCAAATTATCCGGCAGATTATCTGGATTCCAAGTTCCGCCGCTGAATGACGGGTATTCAAACTCTCTTGGTGGTTTTGCCTCACATTGTGACGAACGTGAGAATATCGGAACAACTTTATAGTTACTTGATTGGTGCCCTGCTTTACGCATATCTTCAATATCTTCTACACCAAATTCAGTCTTAAAGACTCCATTTGCAGACCCGCGAAGCCCAGCGTCATAGAAAGGGGATCTATCATCCAAGACAACAACCCGTTCGGCTTCAAGACGTTTGTTGTAATGCTTGCCTTCTTCCGCAATTTCCCGTGTTAGAATGAGAGAAGTATGCGTTTTGCCAATTGCTTTAACACTATCCAACCTGATCTCAATTTCTTCGGCATTGTGAAAAACTCTACCCGGATGTTTTTTTCCTTCTTTCTCTATTGTGTCATAAGCCACCTGCACAGACTCCATATCATCTGTATGGTGAAGACCAAAATATTTTGCCTGCAGCTTATTTAACCAAAGACGGAAATCGCCATTTCTTCCATGTCCGGAGGCATGGATTGGAAATTGCCGAATGACTAAGGTATTTCTCTCCGCTTCAACATATTTCCCATGTTCGAATAGTTTTTCCTTAATACGCGCAGATATGTTTCCTGCATTATGAATGCAAACCCCGTCATCAATAGGCTCAAGCACACATGCCCCTCTTTTGGCCAATCTTAAAACCATTCTATGCTGAGCATCTCTATTCCCCGGAATAGCACTTTGGGACAGAAGGACTACCCAGTCTTTCATATCTGCGGGGAGTGCTGTTGATGATGTTTCCGGATCGGCGTCAAAATAAGATGTGCCTTCGGAAAGCTTGTAGGTTACGGAATCTTTTTCAATATCCGTTCCTTGAGATCCGGATAAGAACGCCATAATTGTTCCGGGTTTATCGTTCTTAAACCATTCTTTTACAGTGCCAGAGGTTCTTCCCGCATATACAGTCGCGTTAATGTCTTTCTGCTCGGCATGCCAAGCAAGATAATCTTTTATCCCTGTATATTTGCCCGCCTCAGGTCTCTGGCATTTATACGGGTTTATGCCGTGCTTATTGCCTATTGCAAATATCTTTTCAACGGCAGACCCCAGAGAGGTCACTTTTCGCCCTGTCAAATTGGCAATTTGTAGTCCGCTTTCTCTGCGCCCATCATTAGTCCCTATTATAGGGATTAACACATGTTTATCAGGGAAACACTCATTCAGAAGGAATACACAATTTTCTACAATCTGGCTTTCCCGTGGGGACCTTCCCATACGCTTGACCGATGTCCCGTCTTGTTCAGTATAGGTAGGGATTAGACTCTCTGATTGTTTTGAAAGAGACGGATCATGTCTTGTCATCAGCTCAACCGGATTCCAGAATAAACTGTCGTGAACATTAAACCAGTCCTCATCATACCGCATATCTCCAAGATACATGTAAGACCCAAGAATGCGTTTACCGTTTCGTGCATAAGCGATAAAAGGCGTGTCTTTTGCCGAGTGAGGTACGGCGTCAACACCGTAAGCAACAGACATTCTTAATCTTCCTCGATCATCCCTAATATCAATGACGCCAGTATCTTTCAGCAGATTTACTTTTGGCATGAGGGGTGAGTCTTTTTTTATTCCCCACTTTGTAAGTTTATCTTTTGCCATTTCCCAAACCTCTGGGGTCATATGCAATCTATGTTCTGGGGAAATGAGCCCTCTCTTGATGTAGGGAATAATAAAATCAAGGTGGTCCAAATGATGGTGAGAAATAAATATATCTTTACAATATGATAGCTTTTCAATGATGTCTGGTCCGCCCCCTGTCCATTCGGTCTGGTTGCGAATTATGTATGCCCCCAAGTCAAAGATAACGCCGACCTTTTTGACTGTCTTTGATGCTCTATCATACCATTGCGTCTCAACAACCTTACAATTCCCGCCAATATCTTCCCCTACACCCGGAACAATTTCTCTGAGGTTGTTACCTCCCATTGACGTTAGAACAAGGCGCCCTTCTCTACCCGGTTGAGCACTAGAAGTTTGGATAACTTCAAGCAATCCATATTCGGCCAGATGATCCAGTATTTTCGGATAATCCCTTAGCTTGAGCATATCTGCATGGGATTTATTCAAAACACCAACAGCCCCCATAAATCTTCTGAAAGAGTCATGAAGTATGTTGTGTTTAAACAGTTTTAGCCCAACAACCCGAGCAAA
>QKCR01000070.1 GCA_003245575.1 Alphaproteobacteria bacterium
GCCGCCTGGCTCGCCAAGACCGCCTCTTCAGAAATCTTTTGGGTCGTTGCGGCAGTTGACCATCCCCCCCACGCAAAACCGACGATCATCGCAATAATTGCCCCACAAATAAGACCCCAAACGCCATACTTAACTTTCCCTGCATTTTCTGGTTTCATAGATAATCCCCCCTTAAGTTATATTATAATATATTTACCTACGCTGACCTTGCGCTC
Source organism: Alphaproteobacteria bacterium (assembly GCA_003245575.1). GTDB lineage: Bacteria > Pseudomonadota > Alphaproteobacteria > Micavibrionales > Micavibrionaceae > UBA1573. Next base: position 216 of record QKCR01000070.1, read on the forward strand.
AATGAGTTGGATGAGGTCATCGGCTCCGGTCGTTTTCTTGGAATATGAAGGTCGTTTCAATGATGTTGTCTTCCCGATGGATTGCTGCCCGTTATTGAATAAAATACTCGACCCGGACGATCTCCTCCCAATCACCGCCGTCATTTTCCCATTCAAAAACGGCGGTGATCCCCCTCGAGATGGGTTCCATTCGGGCATAGCTTATCTCCTTTGTATCCAGAGCTTTCATGACGCTCATGAATTTCGGAAAGACCTTATATACCGGCGAATCATCTTCGTATCCTTTTAAGAAACAAAACTACGCGCCATTTTCTGCCTGCGTGAATTTTGAGCCCGGCAGGTTTAGCAGTTTTCAATCTTTGAAAAGAGCCAGGGCTTCATCCAATTTTTGTTCCATTTCATTTCTTTCAGTTTCAGTTAAATCAAAAAAAATTGCGGGTTTCTGTAGAAAATCATGGACGAAAGCATTCAAATTTTTGATATTTTTGATCCCCTTGCTTTCAAAAAATTCAATAAATTCATTCATCATAAATCCTTATCTGTTCGAGGTAGATGCCCGCAGGTTTCATAGAATAATTTGCCAGCCGGCTCAAAGAATATGTATCTCGCATATCTTGCGGAAGTGATAGCCATATATGGCAAGGGTGATGGCCAGGGGAAGCAGTCTGGGTTTGCGCACCAGCGTCCAGATCATTAAATACCAGTAATGGAAACGCTCCTTGCCCAGAATCCCCAGTCGAAGGCTGGAACGGAAAAGCGCAAGAAATTTTTGAAGATCTATCCGGGTGTTTGCCTTAGCATTGCCGAATTCTTTGAGAAACACTCTTATACGTCGATAATAATGCTTAGGGGAATAGATATGTCCCATGATGAACCGGTAGCCTTTCAATAGCTGATCAAGGCCCATCTTGGGCTTAATGTTGGTGGTGCCATCCACATTGTCGCCTGAGATCATCATACCCAGCAAACGGTTATCTTTCTTCAGACGGTCAAACAACTTCGTTCCTGGTGGTGCCTGGAGCAATCCCACCATTGCGGTCACAATGCCGCTTTTTTGGATAAAATCGATAAGTTGGTTGAAAGTTGAGCGAGTATCGCTGTCAAAGCCGACAATAAAGCCTCCCTGAACCTGCAAACCGGCGCGCTGTATAATCTTTACATCATTAATGAGGTCGCGGTTCTTGTTTTGGATTTTTTGACATTCGGTAAGACTGTCATTATCCGGTGTTTCGATTCCAATGAAAACCGAATCGAAGCCCGCCCGGACCATCAGGTCCAGAAGCTCGGCATCGTCGGCCAGATTTATCGAAGCTTCTGTGAAAAATACACAGCCCTTCTTGTCTTTGCGCCATTCGATCAGCGCCGGCAGCAATCGCGTCTTTAGGTATCGTTTGTTTCCGATGAAATTGTCATCAACAAAAAAGATATTACTGCGCCAACCGGCATCATATATAAGATCCAGTTCTGCGATCACCTGTTGGGCTGACTTCAATCGGGGCCGGTGGCCGAAGAGAACCGTCACGTTGCAGAAATCGCAGTTGAATGGACACCCCCTGGAAAACTGAATGCTCATGGACGCATATTTTTTTAAATCTATCAGATCCCAGGCGGGGGACGGGGTGTGATGAAGATCGCAAAAACCCTGTGCCCTGTAAATTTTTTTCGGATGGCCGTTTTTGAGGTCTTTAAGAAAATGCGGCAAGGTTAACTCAGCCTCGTCGAGGACAAGATGATCGACCTCCTCAAACGCATGGGGCTCTGCAGTAAAAAGCGGTCCGCCCGCGATGACTTTCAAGCCCGTCGCCTTGCAACGCGCAATGATTTGTTTGGCTGAGTCCCTTTGAACGGCCATTGCCCCGATAAAGGCCAAGTCTGCCCATGCGAGATCATCATCGGTGAGGTCGTCCACGTTGACATCTACCAAACAGCTGTGAAATTTATCCGGTAGCATGGCCGCGACGGTGAGCAAGCCAAGCGGTGGGTATGCGGCTTTCTTGCGGATGAACTTTAAAGCGTGTTTGAAAGACCAAAACGTGTCCGGAAACTTCGGGTAAATGAGAAGAACGTTCATGTCTTAATAATCCTTTTTCGTCTCCTGATAAGCCTCGAGCGGGTCGTTTGAAGTTGAACGGCAATGAGGCCTTCACGCTGAACCTGTTATCACACGCAGGATTCTGGCAAAAATCGATGACATGGATCTTTAGAACATATGACAAGGAAGAGCCAATCTCTATCTGTCCGCAGGATCTGCGGGCAAATTTTGTTTACTGGCCGTTCAGGATCTGTTGGACACACAACTGTGCAACCATGTTGTCCGCTTCCTTCTCATAGGGCATGGTGGCCCAACCCTGCTCCTCGACATATTTATCCTGATCCCAGCGGTTTGTTGCTTTTAATTCTTCAAACTTGCGGTCTTTCGCCACATCCGCGTTAAATTGAGCGACACACATCGGTGTCAAACGAGCGACAAGAGCTTCTGACACCATTGTATCTGCCGTTCTCTGCGACGTGCTGCCCAATACCCAGCCCCCCCAACCGAAGCCAATAATCATGACGACAACAGCACCACCAATAGCACCCCACACACCGGTCTTAATTTTTTCTTTATTCACTTTCATTGTATACCTCCTCATTTTAATTCATGCAGAATGGATATAAGCTCCCGCAGTAGTTGAAGCTCCTCACAGAACACATTCATTTTTGTGAGGAGCAACATATACAGAATTTAAGAATATTCTTCATGGGCAAATTCCTCGCTAACATTCAGGTTCTTTTCCCCCTGGTGGTATGAACGGTCTCCATTCCTTCCGAATGGGAAACCGTATGGATTTGAATTTGCGGCGGTTCGCATAAAAGGCTCTTTGTTCCAAGCAAAACGCTGAATCTGTCTGACTTGATATAACGGTCCAGATCTTCGCGGGCTTCCCACTCTTCTATCAAACTGAAAACGTTCTTGTCTTCGATGTCTAAGAAAACGTGACAGCTCAGACAACCCCGCTCGTTTTCAGTTGGTTCAATCATTGAGAGAAGTGTTTGCATAACCTCTGTTTGCTTATCTAAAAACGCATTCATAGTTAGCCTGACAATGATCACGAGAAGCCTCCTCTCAGCAAAGAAAAAACAAACGCTTTGCATAGCCTGGGAATTTTCCCCCATTAGGCTGCTATCAAAAAGATTCAAACCATGCTTAATGTTTATTTCAAGCTTCGTGCCAGACAGACTGAGTGAAAATCAAATCAAATTAATCGATTGATATTTATGATAATATTTTTATAAATCGAACGATCAATGTGTGAGGAATTCGAATAATAAAATGGTCATATATGACCAATGGTCATATATGACCACCCGCGATATCTTTGAGTTGATGGTAATAGTTCTTGATGAGACAATATAAATTGGCAGGGTGTTATTTGAGGAAGGCCGTAAGGATAGGCAGTTGTGCAGTAAAAGCGTCCTTTAACCGTGCACCTTCAGATGGCGTTACAAAATCCGGTTTGCGTTTTAGATATCATGCTTGAGTAACAAAACAAATGGACCCCCAAATTTATGGCTGGCGGATACCCAATTTTCGTATGCGGGCGCGCAACGTGCTGCGGTTTAGTCCAAGAATTTCGGCGGCTCCGTTTTGGCCACTCACTTTCCAATTGGTCTGCTCAAGCACCCGGACAATATGGTCGCGTTCAACCTGTTCCAGAGTTTTTTTCGTGCTCGTTAAATCCTTCTGCTGTTTCTTCAGTTCATCCACAAGGCGCAGCTTGGGCCCCGAGGAGTTGATTACCGCCCGCTCGAGGACGTTTTCCAACTCCCTGACATTGCCTGGCCATTGATAATCCTGTAAGGTGCTCATAACGCTCGTCGGGATGCTCTCAATGGACTTGCCCAGTCTCTTGGATATTTTATCTACGAAAAAATCCACCAGCAGAGCAATGTCTTCCACCCTTTCTCTCAGCGGGGGCACGGTGATCGGAAAAATACTAAGCCGGTACCAGAGATCTTCCCGAAACCGCCCCCTGCGGACTTCCTCTTCCAGATTGCGATTGGTGGCAGCGATCACGCGCACATCGACTTTAATCGTCCCGGAGCTGCCCAATCGTTCAAACTCACCATCCTGGATCACCCGCAGCAGCTTAGGCTGCAGTTCCACCGGCAACTCCCCGATCTCATCGAGAAAAAGACTGGCGCCGTTGGCAACTTCAAATCGTCCCAGCTGTCTGGCATGGGCACCGGTGAAAGCGCCTTTTTCGTGACCGAACAGCTCACTTTCAATTAGGTTTGATGGCAGCGTGGCACAATTCACTTTCACCAACGCCCGATCTTTGCGCGGGCTCAGGCCATGAATGGCTCGGGCGACCAGTTCCTTGCCCGTTCCGGTCTCACCCAAAACGAGAACGGTCGTATCGCTGGGGGCAATCTGTTCAACCTTATAGAGCACATATTTGAGCCCGTCACTTTGACCGATGATGTTCTCATAGTTATATTCCAATTTGATTTCTTCTTGCAAATAGGCTCTTTCGACCTCAAGTTTTTCTTTTAGCTCCTGTATTTGGGAAAGTGCAAGCTGCAAATTAAGCTCGGCCTGCTTGCGCTCGGTAATGTCCTGAATAGAACCGGACATGCGTATGGCTTTGCCTTCGGTGTTCCAGATGGCCTGGCCACGCGCTAAAAACCACAGATATTCTCCGGATTTGGTTCTCAGGCGGTATTCGACCTTGTAGGGAACACGATCTTGAAGATGGCGTTCGATCGCAGTCCAAATGGCCTCGGCGTCTTCCGGGTGCAGTCGGCTGCGGAAAGAATCGATCGTAGCGGGAAACTCTTCGACCGAATATCCAAGGATTTCCCTGAAACGATCCGAGTAAAATACGCTTTCAGACACCAGATCCCAGTCCCAGAGGCCGTCGGTGGAGCCTGCAAGGGCCAAAAGATATCGCTCTTCGCTGTCACGCAATGCCGCTTTCGCACGACCGTGTCGCGCTCGCTGCATGAGCAGCCCAACGACAAGCAAGGTTGCGATGGCGCAAAAAGAAGCGAGGCCGATGATATGCCATTGGGATAGCACCAAAAATGATTCCTCAGAAACGATTGTTTGTAGTGATCCTAGAAGAAGTTACTCCCGTTTGGATTCCGCCTGGTCCGATGCAAGAACTAATGGACTAAGCCAAAGCAATGTCAGCAAAACCAATAGAAGCTTTTTTTCCAAGGACTACCATGTATTCGCGAGTAATTGCCGTCGCAGCGTGTTTTATTGATCGGCAAATATGATAAGAAAAGCTTAAAAATAGAGCGCATAAGAAATATGGCGAATAATTTTCTTGGGATGATGCGCTTTAATTTTTATCTATTCGATTTAATTACCATAAAATTTATAGAATTTCAAAATTTTGGTGAAGCAAGTGCGGATTGATATGATTTCTTATAAGTTTGCTGCCGGGTCCATTTTCGTCCGGTTGATATATGGTTGCTTTAGCATGGGGATTTTATACGATATCAGCTGGATTGACATAGACGATTTCATACCGGATATGCCCATCTCCCATTAGATTCGTCGCGAAAATCTGGAAATATTATCGATATG
>QKCR01000114.1 GCA_003245575.1 Alphaproteobacteria bacterium
TCGTGCAAGTCCGGGCGATCCGGTTCAAGTTTCACGGCGGCTTTTGCGGCTTCCAGCGCACCAGGCAGATCGCCGGCACCATGCCGGCAGATGCATATTCGCTGCGGTAGTTCGGAGCTTCGCGGGTGATGGTCACGTCATGGACGTGGCTTTCGCGGTAGCCTGCGCCTGTCATGCGGATAAATTCAGCGCGTTTTTGCATCTCGGCAATGGTTGGACATCCTGTGTAGCCCATAGAGGCCCGCAAGCCCCCCACCATTTGGTGAATAACAGGGGCGATTGAGCCTTTATACGGAACGCGACCTTCAATGCCTTCAGGAACCAGTTTATTGGTCTCGGAGACTTTGCCTTGGAAGTACCGGTCGGCAGAGCCTTCGACCATTGCGCCGACTGATCCCATACCGCGGTAAGATTTATAAGACCGGCCTTGATAGAGAATGACTTCGCCCGGAGCTTCGTCTGTTCCTGCAAAGACACCGCCCATCATGGCAACAGATGCTCCGGCTGCGATAGCCTTCGCCAAGTCGCCAGAATATTTAATACCGCCGTCAGCAATGACCGGAATACCTTGTTTTAAACAAACTTCTGCAGCGTTCATCACGGCTGTTAATTGAGGGACACCGACACCTGCCACAACGCGTGTGGTACAGATTGACCCTGGGCCGATCCCTACTTTAACTGCGTCAGCGCCGACACCGATCAAAGCTTCGGCGGCTGCGCCTGTTGCGATGTTTCCGGCGATGATCTGCATACGGTCACCGCATTCTTTTTTAATGCGTGCCACCATATCGAGAACACCTTTGGAATGTCCGTGCGCAGTATCAACCACAACAACATCAAGACCCGCATCACACAGAGCAAGGGCGCGTTCGTAACCGTTCACTTCGCCTGTGCCTACGGCTGCGCCTGCGCGGAGGCGGCCTTCTGCGTCTTTTGACGCCAGCGGATAGGCTTGGGATTTTTCAATGTCTTTTACGGTAATCAAGCCGATACATTTTTCGGATTTATCTACGACCAGTAATTTTTCAATGCGGTGTTTATGCAGAAGGCGTCTGGCTTCATCCTTATCCACGCTGCCGACGACTTTGACCAGATTATCTGCGGTCATCAATTCTTTGACAGGTTGGTTCGGGTTATCAGCAAAACGCACGTCACGGTTGGTCAGGATACCGACCAGCTTGCCGCTTTCTTCCGTGACGGGAACGCCTGAAATATTGTAATGACGCATGGTTTCCAAAGCTTCGGAGAGCGTAGCTGTCGGGCGAATAGTAATCGGGTTGACCACCATGCCTGATTCATAGCGTTTGACGCGGCGCACTTCTTCGGCCTGTTGTTCAATCGTCATATTGCGGTGGATGATCCCCAGTGCGCCTTGTTGGGCCATGGCGATAGCCATCGGGCTTTCGGTCACTGTATCCATCGCGGCAGAGAGCAGCGGAACCTTCAAAGAGATTGTTTTTGTGAGTTGTGTTGAGGTATCGACATCGGTCGGTTGCACGTTACTGGCCGCAGGCAACAGCAGTACGTCATCAAATGTCAGGCCTTCGCGGATTTTGTCTTGAAGTAACATGGTGCAAACCCCTTTTTTGTTTGGTTCTAAATTGTGGAATTTGCAGGGTATTTATAGTGTCTTTTGCCCCAATGTAAAGAAAATTTTGAAACTCGCCCGCTTTATCCTATGTTGGTCTTAACCTAAAAGGACAATTTGTTATGACCAAGAAAAGCCTAACCTCCGTTAATCCCCATGATTACAGCCCTGTCGGCGAGGTGCCGATGTCCACGGAAGACGAGGTTCGCGCCAAGGTCAGGGCCGCGCGTGATGCCTTTCCTGCATGGGCAGAAACACCCCTCCCAGAGCGTTTAAAAGTCTTAACACGTCTTCGTGACCAGTTTGTCGCACGTCGAGATACGCTCGCACGTTTGATGACTTCTGAGATGGGGATGCCGCTTACTCAAACTCTTTTTACCGTGGACCGCTCTGTGTCTTATATGAATTGGTCTTTGGAGAATGCCGAAAAATGTCTTGCGCCTGTTGTGACCTTTGAAGATGAGGCAGAGATCGACGAGATCACGTTTGAGCCGCACGGCGTGGCCGCGTGTATTTCGCCGTGGAATTTTCCTGCGAGCAACTTTGTCTGGGCGACCTTTCAAGCCTTATGCGCGGGCAATACGGTGGTTTTTAAAAATTCAGAAGATACGCAGCTTTTTGCGCAGGCCATTGAAGAGATGGTTCAAGCGGCTGCGTTTCCCCACGGCGTTCTCAATGTTATTTACGGAGACGGTGACGTTGCGCAGATGATGATTAGAGATGATATTAACTTTATCAGCTTTACAGGCAGCACACGCGTCGGGGAAATTCTATACAAACAAGCGGCAGAGAAATTTATTCCGCTGGTTCTGGAGCTTGGCGGATCTGACCCCGGTGTTGTGTTTGAAGATGCTGACCTCACAAAAATTCTGCCTGCGCTTTATGCGGGGCGATTTACCAATTGCGGGCAGGTCTGCCAGTCCATGAAGAGATTGATTGTTCATGAGAGCCGATTTGATGAGGTTGTTACAAAGCTTTCCGAGCTTGTCTTAACGAAGCGTGTCGGAGACCCAATGCAAGAGGATACGGATATAGGGCCGTTAGTTTCGAAGAAACAGCTTGATACGTTACTCGGACAAATGGAAGATGCGCGTGCAAAAGGCGTAACTGTTGTTTGCGGGGGCGCGCAGCCGGAAAGCCTAAATGGTGCGTATTACCTGCCGACCATTTTGACGGGTGTGACGCAAGATATGAAAGTCTGGTGCGAGGAAGTATTCGGACCAGTGTTGCCGATTGTTTCATTTAAAACTTATGAAGAGGCCATTCACCTTGCCAATGATACGATCTACGGATTATCGGCGTCTGTCTTTACCGAGGACAAAGCGTTAGCGCGCCGCGCGTCCCGCGATTTACAGGCAGGGATGATTAAGAACAATTTGGCGAATACCGGTAAGCCGCAGAATATTTTCGGCGGATATAAAAGGTCAGGGATTTCCCGCGAGAACGGGCATTTCGGATTCCATGACGTGACCCAGAAAAAAGTCATTGCGCGCGAGAAATAAACGCGGGAGAAAAATCCCCCGCGTCTTAAAAATTCCAATTCAACAATTATCTATTGTTTGCCGACGCCTGAAAGAAGTGTCACAGCATCAATGATATTTTTGCTGGCTTCGCCGATCAGCAGAACATCTGTATCAACTTTCACGTATTTGTATCCGCTCGGAGCAGGATGCAAACGGTCGAGGATATAACGCGGAACATCTTCATAGACGACATCATCAGGCAATCTGTGACCGACTTCGTAGTGTTTCTTGGCCTGACCCGGAGGCAAGCAGCCGTTATTTTTCTTCGCCAAGCCCGGTGGGCAGTTTGATTTATAGTGGTCTTCGACATAGCCGCGCAAAATCACACGGTCGTCATCACCGATACGGATCACGGTCATGCCGTCATCGTCATGACCGCTGCTTTTGTGGACTTCGACTTCACGATAGGATTCCCCCTTATCATTGCCGTGACCTTTGCCTTTGCCCGAGTCTGCCAAAGCAGGCGTTGCCGTCAACATAGCAGCGGCGGCAAAGATAAATGCTTTTCTGGTCCAATAATCTTTTCTGGTCATAATGGTTTACTCCTTTACCTTATGAACTCTTCAGGTAACTATTTAGTTCCTTAGAGAAAATATCAACGGGGGAAGCCCAATCCTTCCCCCGCCTTTTACGCATATTTACGCAGAAAACTGTGCATTCTACCTATAAGATAGGCGAATTATGTCTTTTACCACGCCCGTGTGGGCGTTAATCAGCAGGATTTTGCCCTGTGTCTGGCGGTATTCGTAGCCTTTCGGAGCTTTTCTCAAATATTTGAGGGTTGCACGTTCTACGGGCCATGTCTGCACATGGCGCGGGACGGCATAGCCTGCACGGATATAGTTGTTATGGGTATTTTTGTATCCGTACTTGTTCCAGTTATAGGCGCTTTGATTATAGTAGCCGTTCTGTTGGTAGTTCTTGTTGTAGTTATAATTATAACTGTGATTATAATCATGAGCTTCAGCCGAATTTGAAAATCCGCCAAGCAAAAGGGTTGCGGCAAGTGCCGTTAATGTGAGCGTTTTCATTGTGGTCTCCGTTTGGTTTCCGGTTTTATTTGATAGATAAACGGAGAGGCCAGCGTTTTTTCCCCCGCAGTTATTTTGAGGGAATATTTTTACAAATTAAAATCAACCAGTTATGGTTTTAAAAAAACAGGACAGGTTTCCAATGCAGATTATTTTCTTTGATGTCGATGGCGTGTTGATTGACGGGTATCATTTCCGTCCCGAGTTGCGCAAGCTATGGCACAAGGATTTAAAGGCCGATTACGGGTTTGAACCTGAATATTTTTCAGGTTCGTTTTTTGTCGATCATTTTCTGGCGGAAGTTCTGCGCGGGAAAAAGCCATTGGAAGATGCTCTTTCCGAATGGTTTGCTCAGGAAGGTCGTGCAGACATCAATGCGGACGAGTTTATGCAATATTGGCTTGAGAAAGACAGTACGCTCAACGCTCAATTGATTGAGTCTATCAAAAAGTTGAAAAATTCGGGACAGGTGCGGTTATTTATTGCGACTAACCAAGCCCCGAACCGCGCGCACTATCTGATGCATGATTTGGGGTTAAAAGATTTGTTCGAAGATATGTTTTATTCATCGGATATTGGGGCGATCAAGCCCGAGCTGGCTTATTTCGAACATATCCGCGATACGCTGGGTCTAACGCCTGACGACCGCCCTATTCTGTTTGATGATACGCCCAAAGTGATCGAGGCCGCCAAAAATTTCGGATGGGATGCGTATGAATTTCTAACAGCCGAGTCTGTTCATGATTGCGCGTTTGTTAGGGATATTTTGAAGGGTTAGTTTTGTTGTCCGTTTTCGTTCACGCGAAGACCCGCAAGGGGCGCAAAGAATCTCTCTTTTAAAGTCAGGGAGATTTTTCGGCTCGCTCCGCTCCCTCAGAATGACACCGGATATTTTCTTTGGCACAAGCACGTCAACTACGCCCATTACCACCCATTTTTCCAAATACAGGTTTTAGTTGATATGCCAAATTATCTTCAATAATTTGGAGTACACTCTGTTTTTCCTCGTAAACCTTAATCTCAATTTTATATGTTCCTTTGAACCATTCATTCAGCTTTAAAGAGGAAGTTTTTCTGCTATCTCCTTTAATATGTTGAGTAAGCCTAGTTCTTAAATTACCTTTTGATGAGCCCACATAAAGCACTGAGTTGTATTGGTTCTTTTCATTTAATTTTGGATATGATGCCTTGCCTTTTTCATCAATCTTAATCTTCTTAAACCTAGCCAGATTTTCTTCTTTATTCCCTTCAATTTGTCGAATCACATAAACTGCGCATCTAACATCAGGAATTTTAGAAAAATCATCAAACTCGCCTTCATAAACAGTCTCGGCTTTTTTTGCAGCCTGACAATCTTCTATAATCTGATCTATGTAGTTAAAATCTACTCCCATTCGATGGCCCCTGCATATATAATCATTTGGTACATAATGATTTATTTTTTGTTTGTAGTAAGTTTGTAAGTGCTGAGAAGTATTCTTTTTCCTCTAACCAGAATAAGCAAAGAATAAAAGTCCCTTACTAGGAACTAAAAGTAATTCACCTTCACGTTTTTTTGTGTAGTAAGAGCCTCTTTGCTTTACTGCGTTTCTAACAACAGATGCCATTTCATTGTCATCTTCTATCATATTGTCTTTAAA
>QKCR01000158.1 GCA_003245575.1 Alphaproteobacteria bacterium
ATAATCAAAGAAAAGGTTGACGCATGCCTCGCCGTAAAACATCCAAAAAAATAATTACTCTCTTGATCCTTGCCCTTCTTGTTGGCGGTGGCGCTGTTGCCTATCGCGGGTTATCAAGTGATTTATCGGCCCATGCAGATTCCATCCCTGTGCAGACCGCCACAGCCCAAAAAGGAAACATTCTTACACAAGTCACTTCGCAAGGAACTTTGGAGCCGAAAGATTATGTTGATGTCGGTGCGCAGATTTCAGGGCAGATTTTAAAATTGAATGTCGAAATTGGAGATCAAGTCAAAGTCGGCGATCTGATTGCAGAAATTGATCCCAAGATTTACGAAAGTCAGATTAGCAGTGATGAGGCCGAGCTTGCCATGTTACAAGCCCAACTCTCCGAAAAGCAGGCCAACAAAGTTCAGGCCCAACGCAACTACACACGGTACAAAAAACTGGTGAAGGACAATGCTGTGAGCCGTGACCTGTTTGAACAGTCCGAGACGGATTTGAATGTTGCCAATGCACAAATCAAGTCTTTGGAGGCACAAATCAAACAATCAGAATCTACCCTTGAAAAAGATAAAACCAATCTGAGCTATACCAAAATTTACGCACCTCTTTCAGGCACTGTTGTGGATTTAAGCGTTAAAGAAGGTGAAACCGTCAACGCCAATCAAACCACACCGACAATCGGACGTATTGCCAATCTTGATGTGATGACAGCCAAAGCGCAAGTTGCCGAAGCTGATATTCCGAAACTGAAGGATGATATGCGCGTATATTTTACAACTCTTGGGTCTGATGCACGCAAGTGGAACGGTAAAATCCGCCAGATTCTTCCGACCCCCACAACCGAGAATAATGTTGTGCTTTATGATGTTCTGGTCGATGTCGATAACAAGGACAGATCTTTAATGACCGGCATGACAACACAAATGTTTTTTATTATCGGCGAAGCAAATGATGCGGTTTTGATCCCTGTATCCGCTCTGGTTGAACGCGTTCCCGATCAAGATACCGATGTTGGCACGGCGTATCGTATCAAACAACCTTCTTTGGCAAATGGAACGCCAAGTCAGGAGAAAATTATTCTTGTCGGATTGACTGATCGTGTGAACGCAGAAGTTCTATCCGGTTTAAATGTCGGGGACTCTGTTTTAATACCGGCCGCGGCAACTTCCGATGCTGCACAAAGTAGCCGTATGAGAATGCCACGCCTCTAGGAATTGGACAGGTTATCACATGACAGAACGCACCTCCCCTATTCCTCTTATTTCTTTGGAAAGCATTTCCCGTTCCTTTAAAAACGGGGATAGCGAGATCAAGGCCTTGAACGATGTCTCCCTTGATATTTATGAAGGCGAGTTTGTTGCGATTATGGGGCAATCCGGATCGGGGAAATCCACACTGATGAATCTGATCGGATGTCTGGATCGTCCGACTTCAGGAACCTATTATGTCCGTGGGTATGATGTTGCCGATCTGGACCAAGATACATTGGCATCTCTCAGGCGCGATACGTTTGGCTTCATCTTTCAGCGTTATAATCTTTTGGCGACATCGACAGCCGTTGAAAATATAGAAGTCCCTGCGACTTACGCGGGACTTGATGCGCAGCACCGCCGTGAACGCGCGCAAATCCTTCTCTCTTCTCTCGGGCTTGATGATCGTGGAGATCATAGACCGAACCAGCTTTCGGGTGGACAGCAACAGCGTGTTGCAATTGCGCGGGCCTTGATGAATGATCCGCCCATTATTTTGGCGGATGAGCCGACAGGGGCACTGGATAGTCGCAGCGGAAAAGATGTGATGGACTTGTTAAAACAACTCCATCAGGATGGACGAACTGTTATTATCATTACCCATGATGAACATATTGCGGCCCATGCAGACCGCCAAATTCGAATTCAGGACGGAAGAATTTTATCGGATAGTGCGGCCCCATTGCCTATCGAAATTTCTCCGCTCAGCACAGAGACAGCTCCTATTAAAATGTCTTCCGGTGACTGGAAAGAGACGATTGTCACAGCGTTACGGTCTTTGAAAGTCAATAAATTCCGAACTTCTTTAACCCTGATCGGTATTGTTATCGGCGTAGCGGCTGTGATTACCATGATGGCCGTCGGAAACGGCAGTAAGCAACAAGTTCTGGACCAGATCAGTTCCATGGGGACCAACCTTCTTTCAATTCGCCCCGGGGCGCCGGGCATGCGCCCAAGCGGAGACATCGGCACACTGACTATGGAAGATGCCGATGCGATTGCCGCTCTGGACAATGTCGAAGTGGTCGTTCCAGAACGCACAGGAACCAAAACTATCCGTTACGGCAACACCGACCTCCAAACCAGCATTCAAGCCGAAGGGTTGTATTTCCCTCAGGCGCGAGATTGGAATGTCGTTGAGGGGAATTTCTTTTCTCTCCCGGATCAGAATTCTTATGCGCCGGTTGCCGTCATCGGTAAAACCGTCAAGGATACATTCTTTCCGTTGGGACAAGACCCGATCGGCAAAATGGTTTTGATTGGGAATATTCCATTCGAGATTATCGGGGTGATGGATGAAAAAGGTGCTGCTCCTTGGGGGCAGGATCAGGACAATGCTGTCTTTATTCCCGTGACGACAGGTATGGTCCGTTTATTCGGGTCGAATTACCTATCAGGCATTACCGTCCGTATTACGGACACTGAAATTGTCGATGAGACCGAGAAAGCCATTACCGATCTCCTCATCCAACGCCATAAAACGGAAGATTTCTCGGTTCGGAACACGGCTTCCTTCCTTCAGATGGCCAGTGACACGCAAAATACCCTGACCATTCTGCTGGGAGCCGTTGCCGCGATCTCTCTACTGGTCGGCGGGATCGGCGTCATGAATATTATGCTGGTCAATGTTGCCGAGAGGACGCGAGAGATCGGCATACGTATGGCCACAGGCGCACGGGCGCAGGATATTCTTCTTCAATTTAATACTGAATCTGCCGTTGTCTGTACGCTTGGCGGGATAATCGGGATTGCCGTCGGGCTTTTGACAGGTTTTGGAATTTCTCTGTTTGATGTGCCCATCCAGTTTACAGTCGGCCCCGCTCTTCTGGCCTTTACCTGCTCGGTCCTGACAGGACTGGTGTTCGGCTATCTCCCGGCACGCAAAGCAGCCCATCTCGACCCTGTTGTGGCTCTGAGCTCGGAATAGATTACATTCATTCTGGTGATAGTAAAAATGGCGTCCCCTACGGGAGTCGAACCCGTGTCGCATCCGTGAAAGGGATGTGTCCTAGGCCTCTAGACGAAGGGGACAGCCTTGAAGAACAGGCGCCCTTATACCTTCATTTCGGTGAGCATTTCAAGAGCTTTTTTTCAGTTTTGGCTATTTTTTTGGATTTTCGCGAGTTTCCTTTAGAAACAAAGGGTTAATTCCCTGCATTTGCCTCGACCCGATAGGCCAGACGGACCCCGCCCCAGTGTCGTCCGCCGACCGTAATCGGCATCGACATATCTTTCATCAGGACAAATTGCCCACCGCCCATATCTCTACGATAGAGCTGGATCAGGAATTTTTCGGTATTTTGACCCGCACGTAACCCTACGCGATCATTGAAGAGGCGTCGATTTCGGGAATTCGCCATATTCCAGACAGGATCATTCCCCTGCGGTTTCGAAAATTTAAGATTATGGGTCGGCAGAAAGCCGTTTCTGTCTACTGCTGCGCAAAATGTTATTTTATCGCTGATCTGCAATGCCGTTTCCTGAATAGATGTGAAATATTGGTCAGTCATAGGGACAAATTTTGTCATGTACTGTGTCGGATTACTGCCCTTTATTTCGACATATTTCTCATCAAATAAATCGTCCAATGTCACTTCACCTTTTGCGACGGCTTTCTCCAAAGCGGACTGGATGCGGTTGCGGATTGTCCTTAAAGATTTCAGATATTTTGTGTCGTCTGTATCCAATCCCTGCTCTACAGAAATCATAACAAGAGACTCACAATTCCCGATTAATCTGTCGATCCTTTGCTTTGATTCTTCGATAGAATTTTTGGATAGTTTCAGCCCTTCACTGAGTCCTTGCACAGCTTCCAGTGCCAGTCCTGATTGGCGAGACATATTTTCAACATCAGACACCATACTAACGGCTTCATGCTGCACCGATTGAAAGGAGTTTGCGACAATATCTACATTTTCATTCAGGCTTTCGCAGTTCGACAGTGTTTCGCCAGCCCGCTCCTGCCCGCCCTCACATAACTTCACCAGTATTTCGGTTTTCTTTCCCAATGCCTTCAAGGATTCCGTGATGTCTTTGTTTACCTCACTCGTGTTATTTGCCAAGGTCCTGACCTCATTTGCTACAACTGCAAACCCAAGACCTGCTTCGCCTGCACGGGCGGCTTCGATTGTGGCATTCATCGCCAGCATATTAATCTGGCCGTTAATCTTATTGATTGTTTCGGTAAATGCAGACACACGCATTAACTCGTCTTTGAGCTCCATGACTTGCGAGGCAATCGACTGGACATCCTCGGCAAACCTGACCATATTTTCAGTTGTTCCGGATACTTTGGTTTTGGCGTTCAGAATGTCGCCCTCAACACCTTCAATAACGTCTTGCATGACGCGTACATGCTCAGAAATCTTTTGGCTGTTCTTTGAAAGTTCCAGAGATGTTTCTTCTATATCTACAGCAGAACTTGTCTGCTCTTCCGAAACTCTCGTTAGAATATCGACATCTCCTGCGATGTCTGTAACTTCCAACCCGATTTTTGATGTTTCTTCTGCTATTTTTCGAAGTGCATTGTTATCTACCATATGCTGTCTCCGGCTGTAATTTTCACGCAACTCCCCCAAAAGAGAAAGACAGAGCAGTGATGCTCTGTCTTTATGTTTAAATTATTCTAGTGATGGTCGTGACTATCACGGTGGAACATATTGCTATGAACCGTATCTTTCAGGAAGAGACCTCCGATGACTACTGTGATCAATGCGACCACAATCGGGTACCATAATCCGGCATAGATATTTCCTGATGCGGCTACCATCGCTGTTGCCACCAGAGGCAGCATACCACCGAACCATCCGTTTCCGATGTGATACGGCAAGGACATTGAGGTATAGCGGATGTTGGCGGGGAACAATTCCACCAGATAGGCCGCAATCGGACCATACACCATCGTTACATAGAGAACCATAATGGTCAGGATAGCGATTGTTACCGGATAGTTGATCTGGTCTTTATCAGCTTTTCCGACATAACCGGTTTCATTCAAAGCGTCGATATATTTCTGTTTATTGAAATCTCCGCTTTCATCGACTTCTTCGATGGTGATGTCTCCGATTTTTGTAACCACTGCTTTTCCGTCCACGGAAGGCAGAGTTTCAAAGTTCAAACCTGACTTGGTCAAAGCATCTTTCACCTTGTCGCATTTTGTGAACTTCGTAGTCGGCAGAACAAACAAGTGGAAGCTACAATCATCGGCAGAAACCGAGATCTTTACCGTGTTCTGGTAAGCTTCCAGTTGCGGGTTCACATAGTGCGTTAGCATCTGGAACATCGGAATATAGGTCAATGCACCAAGCAAACAGCCTACCAAAATAATCTTCAGGCGTCCGATTTTATCGGAAAGACTACCGAAGAAGATAAAGAAAGGTGTCGCGATCAACAACGATGCCCCAATCAGGATATATGCTGTCACATAATCCACTTTCAGGTTAATCGTCAGGAAGAACATGGCGTAGAATTGTCCGGTGTACCAGATAACCCCTTGACCTGCTGTTGCCCCGAGAAGTGCCAGAAGCACATATTTGTTGTTCGGATAGCGGCAGAAACTGTCATACAGAGGTGACTTGGATGCTTTCCCTTCGGACTTAATCCGTTTAAAGACAGGACTTTCGTTCAGCTTCATACGGATATACAAAGAGAAGATCAGCAAGACAACAGAGACAAGGAACGGCAAGCGCCATCCCCAATCCTTGAATGTTGCTTCGTCAATCAACCCACGGCATGACCCGATCACTAACAAGGACAGGAAGAAGCCCATTGTCGCGGTTGTTTGAATCCAGCTGGTTGATTTCCCGCGTTGACCATCAGGCGCATGTTCGGCAACGTATGTCGCCGCGCCACCATATTCTCCACCCAAGGCCAAGCCTTGCAGGAGACGTAAGGATACGAGAATTACAGGCGCCCACCATCCGATGGTTTCGAATGTCGGTAGGATACCTACTGCTGCTGTGGAAACACCCATAACAAGAATGGTAATCAGGAAGGTGTATTTCCGTCCGAGCATATCGCCGAGGCGACCGAACACCAAAGCACCAAACGGACGAACAATAAATCCGGCCGCGTAAGTCGCAAAGGCTGAGAGCAAGGCTGCTGTTTCATTTCCCGGAGGGAAGAACAGGGCTGCGAAAAAAGGCGCCAGCGTTGCGTAGAGATAGAAGTCATACCATTCAAATACGGTCCCGAGAGAAGAGGCGATAATGACTTTACGCTCTTCTTTCTTGACCTCGGCTTCACTCAGTGGGGTATCAATAGTCGTGGCGTCCATTATGGCCTCCCGTGCAAATATTTTTATTCCTAATATTGTACGGGTTTGCGACCTTAAATATCTATGCGCGCTGCAATATAAATACGAACTATTGTTTCAAATTTTATCTATCTCTATTCATAATACCTTCCAATGCCAACAAATCAGCCATCGTCTGTCTTTTTCTGATTTGCGTAACATTCCCGTCATCAACCAAAATTTCGGGGCAGTATGGTCTGGAATTATAGTTTGATGACATGGATGCGCCATAGGCACCCGCATTATGAATGATTATGTACTCACCGATTTTAACAGGAGGGAGCAGTCTGGTCTGGACGAATCCACCCTCCTCTTGCGTAAACATATCTCCTGATTCACATAACGGGCCAGCGACGACTGATAATACAGGATGCCCTTCAACCGGCTGCCCTGTTGCGGTCATTGTCGTCATCTCATGGTAGCTGCCATACATTGCCGGACGCACAAGCTCTGTAAATCCCGCATCTACCAAGACGTAATGGAGAGAGCCCATTTTTTTGACAGCACGCACTTCTGTAACGAGCTTTCCGGATTCTGCAACCAGATACCTTCCCGGCTCGATTTCCATCTTTACCGGATGGCCCAGCATGTTTTCAATTTCTTTGCGCGCTTTATCCCACAGCATAAAATAATGCGCAGGATCAATCGGAACCTCTTCATGCTTATAGGGAACAGATAAGCCGCCGCCTGCCGAGATGGCATCAACATCCAGTTTCTCACGGCGGATCAGATCAATCATAGCTTCACAGACTTGGGACAAATGGTCGTAATCTGCTCCTGAGCCGATGTGCATATGCACACCAACCAAATTCAATTCATGCTGCCTAATAACTTCGAGCGCGGCTTGAACATCTGTGTGCCAAATACCGTGTTTGCTGGTTTCGCCACCCGTGTTTGCTTTTTGGGAATGTCCGTGACCAAAGCCAGGATTAATTCTAATCCAGACTTTATGTCCTTTGTGAAGTGTGCCGATTTGATCCAGCATATCAATGGACCCTGCATTGATTGTAATATCGTTGTGATAGACGAAATCAAGCGTATCCCGATCCATCAAGTCGGCAGTAAATACAATCTGGTCATTTTTAAAGCCCGCAATCAGTGCGCGTTCAATCTCCCCTTTGGAAACAGCATCCACCATCACGCCCATATCGCGCATCAGAGAGAGAATGTGAATATTCGAACATGCTTTTTGTGCAAAACGGATTATATCGAATTGTTTTAGATCGCGGATGCGTTGGCGAATTAGAGCCGCGTCATAAACCCAAACGGGAGTCCCGTATGTATTGGCGATTTCATTCAACATGGATTTTCTCCGTTAATTGGCGGAACTGGCGTCGGAGATCATAAACTCGACGTTATCTACTCCGTTCCAATGATTGACCTTAAATTGACCTAAAAGGTGCAGTAATCTGCCGCTTTTTGATTGCAAAAGCAAATCTCCGAGAGGAGTTCCCACAGCACGGAACGCCATAGCCTTCATGCGTTGTCCGCCATCAGCTTCAGTCATTTGAACTCTGACATGATGCTCGCCGACAATATCGACCATCGCGATGCGCATATCGGGCAAAATAAATTTCGGCTCGGGGTTTTCTTGTCCGAAAGGGCCAACATTATCCTCCAAAATCTTTACAAAGTCAGGGCGAATACCGCGAATGGATGCAACGGCATCGACTTGCTCTTCAATTACAATCTCAGCGTCACCCATAATTTGTTCGGCGTGTTCCAAAAAGAATTTGTCCAGCTCTTCTATTTTCTCAGGTTCGACAGTAAAGCCTGCCGCCATCGCATGTCCACCGCCTTTT
Source organism: Alphaproteobacteria bacterium (assembly GCA_003245575.1). Taxonomy (GTDB): domain Bacteria; phylum Pseudomonadota; class Alphaproteobacteria; order Micavibrionales; family Micavibrionaceae; genus UBA1573. The sequence goes on from QKCR01000158.1 coordinate 8,352, forward strand.
AAAACCAATCCTTTTTCTTTGGCTGCCATAAAGAGGGCCGCCATATTAAATCCTGCAACGGATCTGCCTGAGCCACGACCTTCAAGCTCCCCAGACATTCCGGGTGCAAAGGCGATACAGCAGGCCGGCTTTCCAAAGCGTTCTTTGATCTGGCCTGCAACCAGCCCATTCAGTCCTGCATGCCACGTTTCATCCCAGACCATGATGATCGGGCGCTCTGACAGATTGCGTTGTTCGATCTGGTCCAGCGCTTCGCGCATCATGTCGTTCTGGATGGATTTGCGTTTGGCGTTACAATCATTCAGCGTCCATGCCAGATTCTTTGCTTCTTCGGCATCTGTACTGGAGAGCAATTTTGCGCCTAAGTCTGCCTGATGTACGCGAGAGCCTGCGTTGATGCGCGGCCCCAAAACAAAGCCTGCATCCATCGGGGTCGGGTCTTTCTTTATGCCACCGACATCGCATAAGGCTTTTAATCCGATATTCTTGTGTTGGGCCATTTGCGCGAAACCGATGCGCACGAGAAGTCTATTCGGACCTGTGAGCGGGACCATATCACACACAGTCCCCAACCCCACCAAATCCAGCCAGTCTTTGAGCGGTGCTTCTGTTATGCCTTTACGGTCATAATAGCCCTTTTCCCGTAGCGCTTTATTGACAGCCACACATGCCAGAAATGTGACACCGACGGCAGCCAACATATCAAGACCAGATGTATCATCTTTGCGTTTCGGATTAATAAGCCACGTGCTAACAGGCAAATGATCGCCTTGCTCATGGTGATCGAAGATACAAATATCCAATCCCAGATCGCGCCCCTGTTCAATCACATCGAAGGCTGTTGTCCCACAGTCCGCCATCAGAATAATATCTGCGCCGTCGCTTTTGAGTTTTTGGAGCGCTCGTATATTCGGTCCATATCCTTCGGACATGCGGTCAGGGATATATACGGGCAGATCAATATTCAAATGGTGGAAGAATTTTTTGAGGACTGCGGCAGATGTCGAGCCGTCCACATCAAAATCGCAAAAAGCAGCGATCTTCTTCCCTGCTTCGATTTGGTCTGCGAGCCAGTTCGCAAAGTCCGCCATATCTTTTAGAGAAAACGGGTCAGGAAAATCCGTTGCAAGACGCGGAAATAGAAAGCTCTGCACTTTTTCAGGTTCGACATTTCTGGATACCAGTAGTCGGGCCACGATTTCAGGTACAGAGAAATCTGTCATCATGCGATGAATTTTATCGTCATTGAGTTCCGGGAAAACCCACCGTGCATCCATCACGGAGCGGTCAATTTTCAACTGCGCAGACATTACGCAGGCTTCCTTGTGAAATCGTGCTGTGCTTCGATGCGGCGAACTGTTCCCGACTTTGAGCGCATCACAACCGAATAGGTCGTTGCGCCATTCGGATAACGGTGAACGCCTTTCAGCATTGTGCCGTCTGTCACACCTGTCGCCGCGAAAATGACGTTATTTGGTTTCGCCAGTTCATTGAGCGTATAGATTTTATTGAAGTTTTTGATACCGACTTTTTCGGCGCGTGCTTTTTCTCCGTCGTTTCTAAAGACCAAACGACCAACCATATCGCCACCGATACATTGGAGAGCGGCCGCTGCCAGAACACCTTCAGGTGCGCCACCGATACCGACATATACATCAATCGCCGATGCGGGGTCTGCCGCAGAAATGACGGCAGAGACATCGCCGTCTTGTATCAGCATGATGCGCGCGCCTGTTTCTCTTACTTCCTTAATCAGCTCTTCATGGCGCGGACGATCCAGAATACACACCATCAAATCTTCGATTTTTCCGCCTTTGGATTTTGCGGTTTTTTGCAAAATATTGATGATCGGTGCGTCTAAATCTTCAGGTTTCAAATCAACCCCGTCACGCACAGCCAGTTTTTTCATGTACACATCCGGCGCGTAAAGGAAACTTCCTTTATCTGCCATCGCCAGAACTGCCATCGCGTTCTGTCCGCCACAGGCTGTGATACTTGTGCCTTCCAACGGGTCGAGCGCAATATCAACCTCAGGGCCATCGCCCGAGCCGACTTGTTCGCCGATATAGAGCATCGGCGCTTCATCGCGCTCGCCTTCTCCAATCACGACAGTGCCGTTAATTCCGAGTTCGTTCAACATACGGCGCATAGCATCGACAGCAGCCTTATCGGCACTGTCTTCATCGCCGCGCCCGACTTGTGTTGAAGCCGCAAGCGCTGCGGCTTCCGTCACGCGAATAACTTCCAACGTCAGAGACCGGTCCATCAAGAACGGGTCAACTGTAGGGGATAAATGATCTCTCATGTTTGACATGCGGTGAGGATAGCTGCCTGTGGCGATTCAGGCAAACTGTTCCTTTGGAAATTCGCCTTTCATCCACCTTATTTTCATATTTCTAAATATTCAGGACCGGCATCACGAGCGGATTGTCCAGAACACAGGATAAATCTGCAATTTCAGTACAGGCGTCAGCAATATCCCCGCCTTTGGCTTCATGGGTCATGATAACGATGCTCACCGGTTCGTCCTGAGAGCGGCCACGCTGGATCAGGCTTTCAATAGAAATCCGGTGGTCTCTTAGAATCGGAGCAATTTCGGCGATCACACCTGGACGGTCTTCTACGACGAGACGAACATAAAATTCCCCCGACCAATCCGAAGCTGTTGCCGTTGGTGATGCCGCCAGATCATTCACAGGTACACCAAAGACAGGCGCGGCTGTCCCTTTGGCAATATCCATCATATCTGCCACAATCGCGGAGGCAGTTGGCCCTTCCCCGGCTCCACGACCCTCGACAAAGCTCGGACCAACAAAGTCACCTTGCGCAAAAATACCGTTCAGGACTCCATCGACATGAGCCAGCGGAGAGGTTTTTGGTACAAGGCTTGGCGCAACCATTTGCAGAATGCGTCCGTCCTCTAGTTTTTTAGCCTGACCAATCAGCTTAATGCGGCAACCGAACTCGGAGGCAATCTGAATGTCCTCTGCGCTCAGACGATCAATGCCCGCCACAGAGAGGTTTTTGAAATCCGGCTTACATCCAAAAGCCAAGGCACACAGCAAAACAAGTTTGTGTCCACTATCTCCGCCGCCAACATCGAGCGTCGGATCGGCCTCGGCATATCCCAATTTCTGGGCCTGAGAGAGCACATCCGCGAAATTCTCGCCCGTACGTTCCATTGTTGTCAGGATGTAGTTACATGTTCCGTTCATGATCCCGTAAAGACCGGAAATGTTGTTAGCCCCCAACCCTTCACGGATCATCTTGATGATCGGAATCCCGCCAGCGACAGCTGCTTCATAGCATAAGGAAACGCCATTTTGTTCAGCGATTGCAGAGAGCTCAGTCCCGTGATAAGCCAGCAGTGCCTTATTGGCTGTTACGACATGTTTTTTATTTTCCAAAGCTGTTTTGACGAGTGCATAGGCAGGATCACCTTCTCCTCCCATCACTTCGACAATCACATCGACATCGTCACGTACTGCCAGCTTGAGCGGATCATCTTCCCAAGCCACATTGGCGAGATCAATCCCGCGGTCCTTATTTTTATTGCGCGCACTTACGGCTGATACAGTCAGAACGACACCGGTTCTGCTCTCCAAAATTTTTGCGTTTTGCGTGAGAATACGGAAGGTTCCTGCGCCGACAGTTCCCAAGCCTGCGAGTGCAACACGCAAAGTTTTTGATGTGTGTGCCGTCATTTTTATCCTCTGTTACCTGTTTGCAAATTTTGGTCTATCGCTCTATTTCAGCGGTATCGGATCAAATACTGGAGACGGGTCAATAACCACCAGATCATCCGCAGGTCGTGTCAGTGCGAAAAATACCACGTCGTCATCCATGGGGACATAATCAATATCCGGCGCGAATAGCGGAAAATCAGGTCCTGTTTTCACCAAATCAGGAGCTACGATATTAAATACTGTTGCGGACGGATCGTAGATGTCGACTTTACCGTTTGATAGTGCGCGCCCCAATCCCAGCCATGTAAAATGATCAGGGACATCGGATGCCCCCCAATATGGCTCTTCGGCAACAGGATGTCCCGGCTCGCACGCGGAGAGCAACAGCAGAGCACTGCTCAGCGCTGTTAAAAACCCCATATATCTCTTTTTACGAGCCATGCCCGGAATCATCCTTTCGAATTTTCCCTATCGTGGAACAAAGAATTGTTAATGGCAAGAGGAAGATTGGGTTGTAATGATTGATTTTCATGACTTTCTCAGGCAGATTCGAGGGACCATGACCCAGAAAAAAGCCCCTCCATCTTCCTCTTCCCCAGATAAAGCCGCACCGGATGCCGCAGCCCCCTTTGACCCATTAGCTTTTTCAAAGCAAATGGGCGAGATTTTGGAGCGTTTGCAGCCCCTCTTTACTAATTACGTCCAGAAACATGGTGGCAGCGAAGAATTGGCCGAGCAAGGGTTCTCCTTGGCTGGCATGCAGAATGTTTTGATGGATTATTGGCAAAATGCCTTTCAAAACCCGCAAAAACTTTTGGACCTTAATCTGGAATATGCCCAGAACATGTTTTTACTGTGGCAAGAATCAACACGCAAATTCTTGGGTGAGGATTCCGAACAAATCGTTCAAACGGAAAAAGGCGATCGCCGCTTTAAAGACCCAATCTGGCAGGATAGCTTTGTTTTTGATTTTATCCGCCAGTCTTACCTCCTGACGTCTCAATGGCTTCAAAAATCCGTGCGGAATGCCGATACGCTTCCTGAACGCGAGCGAAACAAGCTTGATTTTTATACACGTCTGTTTACCGATGCGCTGGCCCCGACCAACTTTGCGATGACCAATCCAGAAGTTCTGCGCGAGACACTTAGTTCAAACGGGCAAAACCTCTTGCGCGGTTTGGAAAATCTTGTTGAAGACTTACAGCGCGGCGAAGGCGATCTGGAGATCAGCAAGACCCGATATGAGGCTTTCGAAGTAGGCAAAAATTTGGCAACGACGGAAGGCTCGGTTGTTTATCAAAATGATTTGATGCAACTGATCCAGTACACGCCTTCCACCAAAACAGTTTTCAAGACGCCGCTTTTGGTTTTGCCACCGTGGATTAACAAATATTATATTCTGGATATGCGGCCCGAAAATTCTTTTATCAAATGGGCAGTAGACCAAGGTCATAGCGTCTTTGTGATTTCTTGGGTTAATCCGGATAAAAAACTTTCCCAAAAAAGCTTCGAAAGTTACATGAAAGAAGGGCTGATCGAAGCTCTTGACCAAATCGAAAAACAAACCGGCGAACCACAAGCCAATGTTGTCGGATATTGTATCGGCGGGACATTGCTCGCGACATCTCTTGCCTATTTGACAGCACATAAACAAGACAAGCGTGTAGCTTCCGCCACCTTCCTCACGACACTCATTGATTTTCATCAGGCTGGTGATCTGTCCATTTTTGTCGATGATGAATATCTCAAAATTATTGATGAGAAAATGGACAAAGCCGGATATCTTGAAGGCAGTAATTTGCGCCAAACTTTCAGCCTGTTGCGTGCCAATGATTTGATTTGGTCGTTTGTCGTTAATAACTACATGCTTGGAAAAGAACCATTTCCGTTTGATCTGCTCTATTGGAATGACGATTCTACCAATATGCCTGCAGAGATGCATCGCTTCTATCTGCGCAATATGTACCGCGATAATAAACTTTGCAAAGCCGGCGGCATCAAAATCGGAAAAACCCCAATTGATGTGTCCAAGATTAAAGTGCCAAGTTATTTTATCTCGACAAAAGAGGATCATATTGCGCCGTGGAAATCCACCTATGAAGGCATGATGCTCCTCGGCGGGAAGAAGCGTTTTGTGCTTGCAGCTTCAGGCCATGTGGCGGGGGTTATCAATCCACCCGCAGCCAACAAATATCATTATTGGGTGAATGACAAGATTGACGACCGTGAGCATGCCGAAGAATGGCTTGATCAAGCCGAGCAGCGCGACGGGTCATGGTGGTCTGATTGGGCTGAATGGGTTAAAGCGCATGCAGGTAAACAAATCCCTGCGCGCGATCCGAAGAAAGGCAAGCTCAAAGTCATTGAACCTGCCCCTGGAAGTTATATCAAGATGAAGGGCGATTAAATGCCCCCACGCATTCTGATTGCGCAAGACGAGACAGATCACGGGCGGATTACTTGTGATGCCTTTCTGGATTTCATTCATCAGAGCTCCATGCGATGTAGCGTTGTTCTTCCTACCGGAAACACCCCCCTTCCCTTCTATGCAGAGCTGCGGGCGCATCAGGGTAAAATTGATTTCAGTTTTTTGCAGCTTGATGAGTACATGGGATGCGCGCCACATTCCGAGACTTTGTTTTCCAAATGGATAGCGCGCGAAGTTCTGGACCCACTACATATCACAGACCGTTTTACTTTTAATAGCGCGGCAGACCCATCCGAGGAAGTTGCACGTATTCGAGCGCATATGTCTTCCTTTCCCACTATTGATCTTGTTGTTTTAGGAATTGGGCAGAACGGGCATATCGGATTACTCGAGCCGGGAACGGATTTTAATTGTGCGGCGTCGCTTGTTGAAATGGCAGAATCCACTTGGGATGCCAATTGTGCCTATTGGGGGCAGGACATTCCTAGGTCTGCCGTTACACTTGGCTTTCAGGAACTCAGAAAAGCACGTCAGACTTTTATGCTGGCGTTAGGCGTGTCCAAAGCCGAGGCTCTTTACCGTGCCTTTTACGGGGATGTAACGCCTGAGTGTCCTGCGTCTTACTTACAAACCATGAACAATGTCACGATTATTGCAGATCGTGGTGCGCTGTCGTTGTTCCCCATATAATATTTCAGGATTACTGATCCGCTTTATATTCTTTGCCGAGAGCGACGTAGCGGTCGGCAGAGATTTGAAGATATTCGATTTCTTCGGGTGTCAGGTCACGCATATAGCGTGCGGGACGTCCACCCCAGAGTTGATGTTTTGGAACGCGTTTTCTTGGTGAGACGAGAGAGCCTGCCGCAACCATTGCTTCATCTTCAATCACGGCCTCATCCATCACAAGTGACTGCATCCCGATAAAAGCTTTATTGCCGATGGTGCAGGCATGAAGAAGGGCCATGTGCCCCACAGTCACATCATCGCCGATATAGGTTCCTTGAACGCCCAATGATGTATGGATGATTGTGCCGTCTTGAATATTGGTGCGTTTACCGATTTTTATATCGTTCACGTCACCACGCATGGCGACGTTGTACCAGATATTGCTTTCCACACCGATTTCGACATCGCCTGTGAGGACGACATTATCAGCCACAAAGGCTGTGTCGTCCACTTTTGGCAGGATACCGCGGTAAGGTTTAAGCAGCATGGCGGCCTAACCACTTGCCGAAGAAGCCCTGAATAACATTGCCTTTTTGCGCTTGTTTGTTTTTCTTCACGCGTTGTTCAATGTAGTCATAGATTTTTTCAGGCACGGAGATGCCACAGTATGTTTCAAGACCTTTAAAGCCCGGAGCGTTGTTTGCTTCGCAGACTTTGAATCCGTCTTTGGTGTAGAGCAAATCAATCCCTGCGATTTCAAGTTCCAACGCTTCTGCTGTTGCGACAGCAATGCGTTCGATTTCAGGAGTGACTTGCACAGGTGTTCCTGCTCCGCCGCGGGTCAGGTTGGATTTAAAGCTTCCGTCGGTTGCTTTTCTTTCCATACAGGCCAGAACTTTTTTACCCACGACAAATGCACGAATGTCACGTCCGCGAGAAAATTCGATAAATTCCTGAAACAATACAGGTGATTTATCAATGCCTTGGTGAACCATCAGACCTGTAATGTCGCGCAGGTTATCCTTGTTATCGGAGAGATAAACACCGCCGCCTTGTGCGCCGTTCAATGTTTTTACAACGACAGGGAATCCAATTTGCTGTTCGATCAAATCAGCATCCACAGGGCATTTCGAGAACATGGTTTTCGGCACAGGGATATTGTGTTCAGATAAAATCTGCATACAGCGCAGCTTATCGAATGATTTATCAATAGATGCCGCGCGGTTGATGACTGCCACGCCGTTTCTCAGCATGTGGCGCAGAATTGCCAATGACAGATATGTTTGGGTTGCGATCAGACGTGTCATAATGGCATCAGGTTTTTCTTCTGCCTTGCCGTCGATGAAGATTGTGCCTTTTGCACCGCCACCGCACATGATTTTGAATTGTACGGGGTCATAGATACGAACGTCATAGCCTCTTGCTTGGCCTACTTCCAGAAAGCGTCTGCATTCATAGCTTTCCGATTCCGGTCCGTCTCTCTCGCGGTCCCACAAAAACCATATCTTCATATATGACTTCCTTTCTGCGCTTTTCATAATTAATCTGCGCGTCGTCGAAAGGAGTGTTTAGCCGATTTCAAATGAAAAAGCAAATCATGTTATGTATAATCGAAAGTCTAGGCTTGTATGCTTTTTGCCTTAACCCTTTAAAAACATAAGAAAAAAGCCCTTCTCGGAGGGCTTCTGTCATGGTCGGGATACGCCCGTCCTCACTTTATATATGTGGATGATTTGATATTCTCATGGAACAAAATCAGTTTTGCCCTTCTTCAGGCTGGTCTTCCGTCAGGTAGACGTCCACGATTTCCTTGACCAACTCAGGTGGGAACACCAGAGAGAATTCATCACCGGGATTGACACAAACTCCAAATCCTTCAGCTTCGGCTTCTTCGAACATAAAGGCGCCGTCAGACGGCAAAGCAGCCTCGACATCCATTTTCTCAAGTTGGGCCTGTGATGTGTAAAGCGCAAAGAACGGAACATCCTCATGGTCGATGATTGGTTCAAATGAGAAAGTCTCACCTTCTTCAAATCCGTCATCATTTGTAGGCGGTGTTACAGCCGTCAAACACACAGCCATCAAGACTTTTTCGACCATTCCTTCAATGTCGTCAGATTCCTTTTCGACATATTCCTTAATGATTTTTTCCAGATCGGCATTTTGGCCGTCTGTGTATGCAGGTCCATTTTCCTCTGACATGATGTCTCCTCATCTAGTTTCTTAGCGGTTTGCCTTTATCCAGCATGTGCTCGATACGGGCTAGTGTTTCCGGATTTTTCGCGAGTTTCATAAACTCCTCGCGTTCCAATTTTAGAAGGTCATCCTCCTTGATCGGCTTTGTCCAGTCGGCTTTATCGCCTCCCGAGAGAACTTTTGCAAGAGAATCACACACCACCACGTCATAAGGGGATGCTTTTCCTGATTTCCGGAGGTCAGCGACCGCCATATCGAGGGCCATTTTGGCAGTTGGACCTGCCAAACGGATCTCGTTTTGAGGCTCAGGAGCGGCATAGTTTTCCGCGAGTTGCAGGGCTTTTTGCTTGGCATCGAACAGTAAACGGTCACGATTCATGGTGATCCCGTCACTTTCCCTGAAATACCCGATAGACTTGGCTTCAGACGCTGACTTTGCGACTTGGGCCGTCCCGATGATCTCGAACGCCTTACGGGTAGCCCCCATCGGTGTGTTTTTTGGAGAGAACCACATTTGTTGGGTATTCTTTCTTTCCTCGGCTTGGAGACGCAGGATCATTTCCTTACATCCGCCCCAGCCCGGGATAAATCCGACACCAACCTCGACCAAGCCGCAGTAGGTTTCTGCGTGTGCCTGAACATGATCTGAATGAAGCAAGATTTCACATCCGCCCCCCAAAGCCAAACCGCTTGGTGCCGAGACCACGGGGAATGGTGCAAATTTCAGTGATTTATAGGCGCGTTGTCCGCCCGCGACCAGTTCTTCGATCTGAGGCCACAGAGCAATGTTCGCCGCAAATAGCGCCAGCCCCAAGTTTGCACCGGCAGAGAAAACAGAGCCTTCATTATAGACAACCAGTGCTTTATAGGTTTTGTCAGGGCCAGTATTTTTGACAGCCCAATCAATTGCGGCAAAGACCTGATCGTCAAGCGCGTTCATCTTGGCTGTAAATTCCAGACACAGAACGCCATCCCCAATATTCCACAGAGCGGCAGAGCCTGTCTTAAAGACAGGTTTCGAATTGAGTTTAATATCTTTGAGCAGCAATACTCCTTCTGCGCGCGTCAGGGCATGATATTTGCCATCCGTTCCGAAGTAGAATTGTTTACCGTCTTCGACTTTATAGAATGATCCTGTACCGACTTGTTCAACCAATTTCGGAACTGCAATATTCAGCTTCTTCAGCTCGCCTGCAAACCACTCAGCCCCCAGTTCGTCAATCATCTCGAACGGGCCACGTTTCCAGTTATATCCCAAACGCATCGCTTCATCGACGTCTGCGATTGTGTCTGCAATTTCAGGCACGAGAGACGCTGCATAAGCCAATGTCGGCAGCAGAACTTCATAGGCATATTGCCCACCTATATCTTCAGCCGTTACAACAGCGCGAAGGCCTTGTTTTCCGGCATCGACGGAAGCCAAGCCAGAGACTTTATCTGCAAGCTTATATTGCTCTTCTGCGAATGTGTCCGCGTTGAGTTTTAGGGCTTGTTTCTTGCGTTTATCATCGAGGCGATAAAACCCTCCCTTGCCTTTGCGGCCTGTGTAGCCTGCGGCAATCATTTGATGAATGAACGGGAAGTCTTTGTAGATTTTGCGGTACTCGTCGCCCTCAGGCAAAGTCGAAAGCATCGAGTCAGCCAATTTCGGCATCAAGTCAACGCCCACCAAATCAATCAATGCAAAGATACCTGTTTTTGGAATGCCGACAGGTTTTGACATGACGGCATCTGCAATTTCAATCGGGACATTTTTTTCTACGGCGACATTCACACCTTGCTGCATCCAGAAGACGCCCAAACGGTTCGCGATAAAGCCGGGAGTGTCGTGACAGTTCACAACGCCTTTGCCGAGTTTCACATCACAAAATTCTGCGACTTCCTTGATAATCTCGGGGCGTGTGTCTTTTCCCACAACAAGCTCGAGCAGGCGCATATAACGCGGCGGGTTAAAGAAGTGCGTGATTAGAAAATCATTTGCAAATTCTTTGCCGAACGGTTCGGTCAGATTATGCAGCGGAATAGTTGAGGTGTTTGATGAAATCACCGATCCTTTTTTACGGACCTTATTTAATTTCTCGTAAGTCGCATGTTTGATTTTGATGTCTTCCAGAACAACTTCAATAATCCAATCAACATCTTTCAAAAGATCGAGATCATCATCGAGATTTCCTGTGGTAATCAGTTTTGCATTTTTTGGGTGCATGAACGGAGCAGGATCGGTCTTGAGCATTTTCTCAACCGCACCTTTTGCCAAGTCTTTGTCAGGCAATTTGATATCGAGCAACACGACGGGAACGCCGGCATTTGCAACTTGTGCGGCAATGCCCGAGCCCATAACACCAGAACCGATCACGGCAATTTTATTGATGGTCATGCAAGTATATCCTTTTCAGTTTTAATCTTTTTAAGCCAGGCTTCTTTGATGAACAGCAGAGACAATGTCGAAAGCAAATATCCGCCTGTCGGGATGAGCGCGTTGAGCATCGGCTGAGAGACACCCAACGACATCATATAAAGTGTTGCCACGATATAGGTCATGCCCGCGATCACGGCTCGGCGTGTTTTGGACGTTTCCCATGCCTTATCCAGTTCAACACGGGCATTGCGCTCCTGAATATCTGCAAGAACTTGATCAGACATTAATCTAGACTTTCTCCAGAATGATTGCTGTTCCCTGACCGCCGCCGATACACATCGTGGCAAGGCCCAGTTTTTTGTTTTCACGTTGCATAAGGCTTGCGAGTTTACCTGTGATCCTTGCACCTGATGCGCCCAATGGGTGACCGAGTGCAATTGCGCCGCCGTCAATATTGACTTTTGACATGTCTGCGCCAAGCTCTTTGAGAACAGAGAGCGATTGCGCAGCGAATGCTTCGTTTAGTTCAATCAAGTCAATGTCTGCCAATGAAACGCCTGCGCGTTCTAAAGCTTTTTGTGTAGCAGGCACTGGGCCAATCCCCATGATTTCTGCGGCGCATCCTGAGACAGCGACTGACTTAATACGTGCCAAAATCGGGAGGCCGTTTTTCCTCGCGTAATCTTCTGATGCGACGAGGACAGCAGCGGTTCCGTCAGTGAGCGGAGACGCGGTGCCCGCCGTCACTGTTCCGTTTTCATCGAATGCCAGTTTTAGGCCCGCCAATGTTTCAAGCGTCGTTTCAGGGCGAATACATCCGTCTTCTGTTACGCCACTAATTTCAACAATCTCATCTTTGAATTTTCCTGCAGTTTGTGCCGCGGATGCTTTTTGCTGAGAAGTCAGTGCAAATTGTTCCTGTTCAGCGCGTGGAATTGCATATTTCTTTGCCAGATTTTCTGCTGTTTCGCCCATGCCCATATAGGCTTGTGGGTAGATATCTTTCATGGCGGGGTTCGGCATCGGGTTAAAGCCGCCCATTGGGATACGGGACATGGATTCGACACCGGAGCACAAGAACACTTCGCCTGCGCCCATTTGGATATAGCCCGCCGCCATTGG
>QKCR01000151.1 GCA_003245575.1 Alphaproteobacteria bacterium
GTTGGACGAAAGGTCGCTTGTCCGAGCAGTTCTTCGGTGTGAACGGACATATTTATCCCGAGTTAAAGAGTGACCGATTTGATCCTGTCGTTGATGTGCCTGTCAAAGAAGTGCAAAGATTTAATAATATCCGCGCAGTCGTTGATGAGAATTTATGCTCTAAGCATTCTTTGCCCGTTCTTTGGGACAGGCTGGGTTATGCGGTCCATGTATCAACGTTACGCTTGAAAGGTGCTTCTGATTACGAGATTTTTAAAGCCGCCAGTCAAGGAAAATGGAGTGTCATTATTTCAAAAGACAAGAGGCTCGAGAGTGAGGAGCATGATTTGACGGCAATCGCTGTTAGGCATTTTGCAAATCCTAGAATCTCTGCAGATCGTTTGCCGATTGTCGTGCAACTGGATATTCCGAATGGTGGGGAGGATCAAATCAGACCTTTGATTCAAAAGCATGCTCCAGATATTCATCATGCCGCTTTATCTCAACGCACACCCTTTATCAGGCTTTCAATGGAGCGCGGTTGCGAAGATGGTCGAGATATATTGCGCGAAAGATATAGTCAAGGCAGTTATTGTCCGTCTTCTGCCTCTGTCTTAGCTTATGCTTGATTTGCTTGTGTTTTTCCCCACTTGTCCTTTGGATGTTTTTGCTGTTATTCTGTGAATCATTCAACTGATTCCTGATGTGAAGGTTTTTCGATGACTGCGCGAGCTGCATCCAAACATGAAATCGTTATGAATTTCTCGGTTCCGCCGAGTGCCGACGATCTCGGGATCATGGCGCGTCAGGTTATTGAGACACTTCCTGATGAGCTCTCCGATAAATGTGAAGACCTTGTTCTGGTGATGGAAGATTTTCCTGATGAAGCAACTGAGCAGGATATGGAGTTGAATTCTCCGTATGAGCTCTTGGCCCTGTATCATTCGGGAAAAGAGATTGCCCCAGGGGTCGAGAAGAAGGTTGCTAACAGCGAAGATCGGTTGTTTGTTTTTCGCCGTCCTGTTCTGGATTTGTGGTGTGAAACAGGCGAAGATCTGGGTGTGTTGTTACGCGAAATTATGATTGAAGAAATTGCGCGCGCTTTTGAATTCTCTGAAGATGATATTACCGATATGATTTCTCGCCATCATCAGGGTTTGTTTTAATCAACTTTTATGATCTCCAAAAGCCCTGCAACTTTCAGGGTTTCCAACGCTTCTGCCGAAGATTCTTTCAGATACACTTGCCGCGTTCCCAGTGCAATTTGCGTATATCCGGCTCCGATAAAGTTTACCAGCTCACGTGATGTCGGGATAAGGGATGTCCAGATCATTCCGTCTATCAAGTGTAGATTGTGTCGCGTTGCTCCAAACATCAAGCGATTGAGCGGGGTTAGGATGAAGTTGTATTTCTGTTCCGGATTAAGCGGGTTTTTATACTCCGTTAGTTTATCTGCTTCTTCTGCACGATCTTCGGAATAGCCGATTGCCAAATGGGTTGAGGCGACGAGTGAATAAATTTTTCCTGATTTATCGGCGGCAAATGCGCATCCCCAGAAAGGATGCTTAACACGGACATTTTTGATGAGTGTTTTTAGATCGTCTATTGTTGGTGAGTGAAGGTCCGGTCTTTCGATGACCTCTATCGGATTTGTTTCCGGCGGGGTGTATCCTTGTGCAGGCTTATGAATGGCTGTGATGTATTTTTCTTTTCGGTTTATCTCGTAAATACTGATTCCTGCATGCGCCAGAATATTGAGGGACATGTTCTTGAATTCAGACCCACGGCGCGCTGCAAAATCTTTCATAAAACCTTTGTGGTCAATGTAGACGGTCTTGATACCTGACTCGGAAATGCTTTTGGCGCAGTTCGGGCAGCATGGGTCGGTAATTGTGATTTCTGCACCGTCAGTTCTTTCTGGGAAATTTAAAAGGCAATTCACTTCGGCATGTACTGTGGTGCTGCTGTCACCGATGCGTGTATTTTTTCCGATCTTGTCCAGTATGGATTGTGGCCAGTTGTTGGTTTGTGCCAGCAAGGTTGTTTCAGAAAACAGGCTTGCCGCTACCTTATTATCGGGGTGCGGGCTAGTCAGGACTATATCCACTGCGGATTGCATAGCGTCGAAGGCGCGAGAGTTCATGTCTGCACTTTAGCAGGTTTATACAGACTCTGCGAGGTGCTTTAATGAATCTTTTCCGCCCAAGGGTCTGCCGCCGGGGTGGGACAGGCAATCAACGGCGCAGGCGTTGGCGAGCCTTCCGATGCGGTCTAGTGAGAGATTATTTGCGATTCCATAGAGAATGGCTGCTGCAAAATGGTCTCCAGCACCGATGCTGTCGATATTTGTGATGTGCGAGATGTCATTAGAGGGTTCGAAATGAATTTGCCCTTGATTGAAAATATAGGCACCCTCTGATCCGTTTGTTATAGCACCGAACTTGAATTCTTCTTTCATGATCTGTGCGATTTCTTCAGTGGTCTTGTTCGGACCGTAGAGTGCTTGAGCTTCTGCAAGGTTGCAGATGAATCCGTCACATGACTCCAGCAATTTTCTGATTGTTTGTTCGTGCATATCAATCAGGCTGCGATCTCCGACATTCAGGCAGGTCAGTCCGTTGCGGCTATGGACAATTTCTGCGGCCTTCAGGAAGGCTTCGGGGATTTTTGAGGAGCAAAGTGTATAGCCGTCCAGATATAGGACATCTGTTTGCTCTAACAGGTCTTTTGACATGTGTTCAAAGCCATAAT
Organism: Alphaproteobacteria bacterium; assembly: GCA_003245575.1. Classification (GTDB taxonomy): domain Bacteria; phylum Pseudomonadota; class Alphaproteobacteria; order Micavibrionales; family Micavibrionaceae; genus UBA1573. Next base: position 2,731 of record QKCR01000151.1, read on the forward strand.
CAAGAGCAACGCCATTATAGCTGGCGAAAGTTCTATCGCCATCAGGAGTGATAAAGCATAAGACCTGTGGGGAGCAGAGGGGAGTTCCTGTTTGCTCGTAGATGCCTGAAATTATGCCGACTTCTTTCGTGTTTTTAAGAAAGGATAATCCTTCGGTGTCATGGGCTATTTTTGACAGAAAGCTCACATTTGAACCGAGCGCACTTAACGCATGTGCTGTGTTTGCTGCGGCTCCTCCCGGAATTAGATCGAAATGATCTAAAGCATTTTTGATCTCTTTGAGACTGTCTTCAGATTTTAAATGGGTGCAGAATGATTTTTCGATGTTATGACGGGACAGGAAATTATCGTCTGTGGATGTTACAATATCCATACAGGCGTTTCCTATGCAGGTAAAAAACGGCGAAGTCATTATGCTCTAGCTAGTTGTAATGAAGCACGTCCCAACAGGTTTTCCGGCAATAATTTTGTCGGGTCTGGCATGCCGGTGGCGGTTCTTACGAGTGGGGAATCAAATGCACCACGGCCAATTAGTGGGCGGAAAATATCGGAGATTTTAACGTCTCTCATTAGGGCGAAGGCGTATTCGCCAATCCCGATTGGTGCTCTTTCATTAGCAGCAGCTCTTCTAAAATTGCTCGAAATAAATTGTCTTAAATGGGGGTCTTCTTTTCTGATTGTCGGGAACTCTGTGTGTTCACGGATAAATTTGGCGACAGAGTCTTCGGCTTCTTCCATTTTACTGTGGGTGGATTTTACGAAGCTATGCTTTCCTGCAGTTTCATAGATTTTATCAAACAGACGATTGATCAGGTCCGCTTGGACAACAGGATTGGACAGTGCGGGGTGATCTCCCAGAAGAGCTTTAACTTCCAGCTCTATTTCATTCCGTGTTGTTTTATCGGCAAAGGCATGTGTGAAATTTGGGACTGCCCGACTGGAGTCATATGATCCATGGATCAAAGCGTAGTGGGGTGTGTCCGGAATTTGCATGACCATGAAAAAGCTGGAACGTGATGTCATGTTCAGGCAGGTGACGCGCAAATCATCGTCATTCAGATGGATCACTTGGGAAGGGAAGGCCTTATCAGCGCATGCTTTCAGATTGAGGAGGCATTTTGCAGGGTCTTCTACGGTTGTTTCCAGTTCTATACGATGTTCGCCGGCACCCATCGCGGATAGATGATCTTTAATATTTGCATCATATTGATTGAGGGGAACAATCGGGGCGTCGCAGGTCCCGTTGCGGCCTGTGTAAATCGGGAAGCGGACACGTAACTGCATGTCATTTAAACGAAACTCCGCAGAGGGTTGCGGAGTTTGTGAATCGGGGGAAATTATGACGGAATCGAGTCCCGCGCTGGTGAGAATATAGTCGTTCGGGACTGTTTCTTTGTCGTGATAGGTTTGTATCTCATAGCTCAATCGGGCTAAAAGAGACACGCAATCCTGGGCACCGCTTTCAGCTGCGCTCAGAGGTCCTATGTTATGGAAAAATGGTCTATGTTTTAATTTACATTCAAATTCAAGGGGGCGACCTTTTGAGTCTAATGCAATGTCGTGGAAATGGCCGAAATATTGATGATGGAGTCTGCGAATATTTTCTAAAGCTTCTGTATGAGAAGGATCGTACGCCATTTTTTATTAGTCTCCGTTTTGGTCTTTATATAAAAGCCATCTACTTATGTCAATAAATAGATCGCTTTTGGCCTCAGTTTTCTGACTTCTTATTTTACTGGAACAAGCTATATCTCAATCGCCTGCATTCTTCATCGGTAAAATTGACGCAGAGAACAATTTTCCCCTGATAATTGCAAGAAAAAATTTGTCACAGAGCAAAAATTTTTTGATCCGCTATTGGGACTTCTCGGATCGGATTATTCGGGTTAAATAAGTGTTGTCCGGTTGCAGAATCCCATCACACGGGTATTATGCTGGAAGTGTGGAGAGTTTTGTACAATCTCTGGTCCGTACGGATAATTTTTTTTCAATTTAATGACGTTTAGAGGCTTTATATGAGCGGCACATCTTCTTCTTATGACTTAATCGTAATCGGGGCCGGTCCGGGCGGCTATGTGTGCGCAATTCGTGCGGCCCAGCTCGGGATGAAAGTGGCTTGTGTTGAGAAGCGTGCAACTCTTGGCGGGACATGTCTGAATGTCGGCTGTATCCCTTCCAAAGCCTTGTTATCGGCATCCGAGAAATACCATGAAGCCAAGGATGAGCTGGGTAAGATGGGAATCAAGGTTTCGGGTGTCAAGCTGGATCTGGACGGCATGATGGCCCATAAAACAGGCGTTATTGATTCCAATACCAAAGGCATCGAGTTTTTGTTCAAGAAAAACAAAATTGATTGGTTAAAAGGGGCCGGTAAGGTCGTGGCAGCCGGTCAGGTTGACGTTGGTGGAACTGTGTACCAGACAAAAAATATAGTTATCGCTACAGGTTCCGATGTGGCTGTTCCTCCAGGGATTACGTTGGATGAAAAGCGCATCGTGTCGTCGACAGGTGCCTTGGCGCTTTCTGAAGTACCGAAGAAGCTGGTGGTTATTGGCGGCGGTGTGATCGGACTTGAGTTGGGTGCTGTTTGGGGGCGCTTGGGCGCAGAAGTTACCGTCATCGAGTATATGGATCGTATCTTGCCAACCATGGATGGCGAGTTGTCGAAAGAAATGCAAAAAATTCTGACCAAACAAGGTATGACCTTTAAGCTTTCTACGAAAGTCGCGTCTGCTGTGGCTGACAAAAAAGGCGTTACCCTTGAGTTGGAGCCTGCTGCGGGCGGCACGAAAGAAACACTCAAGGCAGATATTGTGCTTGTTGCTGTAGGGCGCAAAGCCTACACAGACGGACTTGGTCTGGATTCTGTCGGCGTTGAGCGTGATGAGCGTGGTCGCATCAAAACCGATGCGCATTTCCAGTCAAACGTTGCGGGTATATATGCCATCGGTGATGTGATTGCAGGACCAATGCTTGCACACAAGGCCGAGGATGAGGGCGTCGTGTTGGCTGAGATGTTGGCCGGTCAATCAGGTCATATTGATTACAATCTTATCCCAGGCGTTGTGTATACATGGCCGGAAGTTGCGAGTGTCGGACAGACGGAAGAGCAACTTAAAGGGGCTGGCGTTGCGTATAAGGTCGGGAAATTTCCGTTCATGGCCAACGGACGCGCCCGCGCAATGAATTGCACTGACGGGTTTGTCAAAATTTTGGCGGATGCCAAAACGGACCGCGTTCTGGGATGTCATATCGTCGGACCTGAAGCGGGAACATTGATTGCCGAGGTTACGGTCGTTATGGAGTTCGGCGGTAGCAGTGAAGATATAGGCCGGACCTGTCATGCGCACCCGACTTTGGAAGAGGTCGTTAAAGAAGCTGCGTTGGCTGTTCTGGGTCGCCCGCTTCATATTTAATCCTAACCCATAAGGGGTGTCGTGTATGTCAGTGCGTCGTCAAAATGGGAGTGCCTTAATCCTGATTCTGATCGGAGTGGCTTTGTTTGCTGCACTGTCATACGCAGTGGTGAACGGGTTACGTGTAAGTGACGGGGCATCTTCCGGTGTTACGCGTGAGCGCGCAGATGCCGACATGTCATCTGTGATGGATTTTGCTTCGGCTACGGCAAACGGTTTCCAGCAAATGGTGCTTTCGGACGAGCGTGACCCGAACTCAATAGTCTTCACGCAACCTAGTGATGCCGGATATAATACGGCACCACATGACTTCAAGATATTTCACCCGCAGGGCGGACATGTGACTTATCAAGAGCCATGGTCATCGTTGGATGATCCTTCCGAAACTACGGCAACGGATTGGTATTTCGTGCGCAATGCGATTGACGGGGTGGGCGGTTCAGGTAATGAAGTCATCATGTCTTTGGTACGTGTCCCGCAAAGATTGTGTGAACGGATCAATTACAAACTGACAGGGAGCGAAACCATTCCTTCCGAGACAGGGGACATGGACGCTATGTTTGCGACAGGGGCTTCCCCGATTGATTCGACTAATTGCGCGGCCTGTGAAGGGAAGGCGTCCTTGTGCGTATCTAACGGCAATGTTCGCGTCTTTTATTACGTACTCGACCGCGGGTGAGCTGCCTTGTAAATGCGGATCAATTCTTCTGCATTGACCTCCGTATAGCGTTGTGTTGTCGACAAGGATGCATGCCCCAGCAGCTCTTGAATTTCACGTAGGTTTGCACCGTTTTCAAGCAAGTGTGTGGCAAAGGAATGTCGCAGAGCATGCGGTGTTGCCGTTTCGGGTAGATTCATCAACCCGCGCACATCGCGCATCGCTTTTTGCGCAACGCCCTGATTGAGGCGTCCGCCGCGTTCGCCAAGAAACACGGCACGGTCCGGTGTTTCTGCAAATGGACAAGATGCGCGATAAACGGTCAAAGTTTTCTCGACAATCGGCAAAACCGGAACCTGACGTTCTTTACGGCCTTTCCCCATCACAATCAAAAACCCGTCACGCGGTAAATCCGAAATGTTGAGGTTAAGAGCTTCGCTGATACGCAGGCCGCAGGCATAGAGCAGCGTGAAGAGTGCCGAGTTGCGCAACGATTGCCAATCGGTGTCTGTGTGATCTAGGTCTAGTAAACGAAAGGCCTGCGGGCGTTCCAGAGGTTTCGGAAGTTTGTGCGGCAATTTCGGAGAGCGCACGTTGCCGATATGGGCGTTGTGCATAACGCCCGTTTTATCGAGCCATTTCAAAAAATTTTTTACACCGGAGAGCGAGCGCGCCCGTGAGGAGGCCGCAAGGCCATCCATACTTTTGCGTGACAACCAAGACCGGAAGTCAGAAAGCCGGACGCTTGAAAGTGTGTTGATGCCGATCGCTTCGTCAAAATGATCGTGCAGAAATTCCAGAAATTGCGTCACGTCGTTGATGTAGGCGCGCAGTGTATGAGGCGAGACATTTTTCTCGACCTTCAGCCATGTTATCCATTTGCCGATCTGGTCAGACAGATCGGGCTTGGTGGCGAGGGCCATGAGGTTATCTAGTCGAGCTCGCTGAGCCATGATCTGAACAGTCTTTCGATGACTTGGGCAAGGAAGGAGATTTGCTCGGTGCCTTGGCCTTCCTGAAACTGGTTCGGGTCGCGTGAGCCGAACGCCAGAATGGCAGGTGGGGCATGATGCCCGATATTGATACGGATCAAAACTTGGGAACGCACGAGGGATGCGCCCGCGCCGTAGATGGCCTCGACGCCGCCGATATCCGATTGATGCATGATGGAACGTTTATCCATCCAGTTGCCCAATGTGCCTTCGGGGACAATGCGGATGCCGTTGGTTGCGATTTGCGGGATTTTGTCTCCGTCGCTTTCGACAACAAGCGTTGTGATGTCCACGTCAAGAAGGGCGGTTAAATCTGCCGTCAGGCTTTCGATGAAATGTTCAAAATTCGGAGCCTCTAAGAGACGCAAAACTGCCGTGTGGATACGGGTCTGGTTATTCATGTTGTGACGGGCAGTTTCGACAATTTCGCGCGCGGTTTTAACGGCTTCGGTTTTATCGGCCTTCAGACGTTCGATCAGATAGGACTGGAAATCTGCAACATTCTTGCCGCTTTTTTGTTCGGGCGGGTTCAGCATCTCGACCATCTCTGGATGTTTTTGGAAAAAATCCGGATGGGATTTCAGCCAATCGATCACTTCGGTGGCTGTGAGGTCTGTTTGCGCGGGTTTTGGTGTTTCAGTCATTAGAAATATACGAATCTGTTCGGTCTGGTCTTGTTAAAGGATCAGTGTAGCATGATTTATGACCAAGAGCAGGCGATTTTGTCTTTTTTTGCTGTCGGTTTTGGCAGTCTCGTTTGTATAGTTCGATTTTGTGGGCGCGGTGTTTTAGGTGAATGGCCTTGGACATTTGGACCAGATTGCGCTCAACCCAACGGACATAGAGGCGTTGGGTATAAAGAGCGCGGCGCAGGTTTTGCCATTCGCGCGTGTACATGCCGTGTTTCAAGGCATTTTGGGAGGAGATTCTTTTGCCCTCAGGTGTTTTGGGGCCTGTGGATTTTTTCCACGGTTGCCAGAGTTTCATCGCCGCGGCATGAAGGGCACGAGATTCATTCGTCCAGCGCGGCATTGAAATAATCCCTAGGGAGTGGGGAGGTCGCCACCATGTGCAGGTTTTGCAGGACATGCACGGTTTTTAGATATTGTTCCTGAGACCTCAGGGCAATCAGGAATTTTTCGGGAGACGAGGCAAAGTCCTCATTCGGGTTGATCTGGCTGAGAAGTGTGTGAAAGACCGAGTTGAGTTTGGTCATTTGAGCGAACATCTCGCGCTGGACATCTTGGGTGGTGAAGTGCAGCGGCAGTTCAATTTCAGGGAACGGGCAAGGCAGGCTCGAGATCGGGATGGATTGCGGGGCGGTCGGGTGTTTTGTTTCGGTGTCTTTGGTCATGTCCTTTTATAGGATATTATTCCTATAAAATCAAGTTGAATCGCATAATCGTTTACATATTTATTGACGATGATTTTTGTCTATGATAGCAGCTATATTCTAACCAACGGGAGATTTCATGTCAGTGAATCATCATTCTTCTGATGCTCAGGAAGATAAAAATCTGGGCTCTAAAGTCAGAGGGCTTACAATAGGTCTCATTGCGGCGGCTGTATTCGGGGCAATTGCTCATGAAGGCTTTAAGAGCAACGCATTGATCGCAGATTTTTATAAAGCTACAGATGACAAAAAACTGGAGATGGTTTTAGCAGGAGATATAAGATTTCGCTGTAACAGTATAACTGTTATCCCAAAATCCGAGGCAGAATTTAAAAGAGTTGAAGCAAATATCCATTGCGCTGCTGCTACACGTTATTTCTGATTTTAGATGCATAGGACCAAAAAACCCCGCGATTGGCGGGGTTTTGTTTATTTGAAGGTCTTCCTAACTTAGTTGGTTGACTTCTGGATTGCTTCACCTGCACGTTCAATGTCTTCGCCTGCGCCGCGAATTGTATTATTGCACGCAGCCAATGACAGGGCTGAAACCAGTAAAGTCGAGAGTGTCAAAATGCGAAGTACAGACATGATGATGTTCCTTTTCTGTCTTTAAAATTAGAGAATAGATTGACCGGTTTTTTTCCAGTCTTCTACGAATGCCGCCAAACCTTTGTCGGTCAGCGGGTGGTTGTATAATTGTTTAATCACGTTTGCAGGGCAGGTCACAACATCCGCACCGATTTTTGCACTTTCGACGATGTGCATCGGGTTGCGAACGGAGGCCACCAACACTTCGGTCTGGAAGTCGGGGTAGTTATCATAGATGCCGACGATGTCTTGAATCAGTGTCAGGCCGTCTGCTCCAACGTCATCAAGGCGTCCGACAAACGGAGAAATAAACGCTGCGCCTGCTTTGGCTGCCAAAATTGCTTGGGCTGCGGAGAAGCACAAAGTCACGTTGACCATGGTGCCTTCGTCAGAGAGGCGTTTACAGACTTTCAATCCGTCAGGGGTGAGGGGAACTTTAACCGCGACATGGTCTGCGATTTGGCGCAGCTTGTCGGCTTCTTTCCACATGGTTTCGTAATCGGTTGAGGCGACTTCGGCACTGACAGGGCCATCAACAACGGCGCAAATTTCTTCGATGAGCGGTATAAAATCTTTTCCTGATTTCAAAATCAGGGATGGGTTGGTGGTCACACCATCCAGCAAGCCTGTTGAGGCCAGTTCTTTAATTTCGTTAATATCAGCTGTGTCGACAAAGAATTTCATAGTGCTATTTTCCGTTTTCTTTTGCTTTTTAGGCGTTCTTTTGTATGGTCTGTTGTAGGGGCACTATGCCTTTGTTAACTGTTAAAATCAAGGTCAGGATTTCCCATGCCGTTTTGCTCGGTTTTGGTTACGTCGCCGGTCGATAAGGCCTATGATTACGCCATTCCCGAGGGGATGACGGTGGAGGTTGGCGACTATGTTCTGGTGCCTTTGGGGCCGAGGGCCGTGCATGGGGTAGTCTGGGCTGTGTCCGATCAATCGGACGTCCCTGCCGCGCGCGTTAAAAATATTCTGGAAAAATACGATATGCCGCCGATGGAGCCTATCATGCGGCAATTTATCGAATGGGTTGCGCGGTATAATCTTGCGCCCAAGGGGGCGGTTCTTAAAATGGCGTTGTCTGTGCCTCAGGCTTTGGGTGTTCCGCAGCCGATGACGGGCTATGTTTTGGGTGATGGTAAGATTGATCTCAATGAGGCTCAAAAACGCGTGGTGGCTGTGTCTCAAGACGGGTTGCCGCGCCGCTTGGCCGAGATTTCCAAAGCCGCAGATGTGTCGAGTTCCGTTATCAAGACTTTGGTGAAGCATCGCGTGTTGGAAGCGATTGATCTGTTTGCAAAAGCACCTTGTGCAAAACCCAATCCGGATTTTGATGTGCCTCAGCTGTCCAAGGGGCAGCAGGCGGCGGCCGATCAAATTCTTGAGGCAGTGCGCGGCGAGAAAGGACAGACCTTCCTGCTCGACGGGGTGACGGGTGCAGGAAAAACCGAAGTTTATTTTGAAGCGATTGCCGAGATTATTACTCAAGGTAAACAAGCTTTGATTTTAATGCCCGAGATTGCGCTCTCGAATTCTTTTATCACGCGGTTTCAAAAACGGTTTGGTTGTACGCCTGCGCTGTGGCATTCGTCGATGACTCCTGCGCAGCGGAGATCTACGTGGCGCGCGGTCGCGCTGGGGCAGACGAAGGTTGTTGTGGGCGCGCGCTCGGCGTTGTTTCTCCCTTATGCGGATTTGGGATTGTTGGTTGTCGATGAAGAGCATGATCAGGCGTATAAGCAGGAAGAAATTCTGATTTATCATGCGCGGGATATGGCGGTGGTGCGCGGAAGTCTCTCGAAAATTCCTGTGGTGTTGGCATCAGCAACACCATCTTTAGAAAGTATCCAAAATGCTCAAGACGGGCGATATACGCATCTTGTCTTGCCTGATCGTTATGGCGGCGCACGAAAGCCTGATATTCATGTTCTCGATTTGCGCAAAGACAAGCCTGAGCGGCAGCATTTTATTTCGCCTGTTCTTAAAGACAAGATTGAAGAAACTCTAATCAAGAAGCAGCAAGTCCTGTTGTTTCTTAATCGGCGTGGGTTTGCGCCACTGACATTATGTCGGACGTGCGGGCACAGAATTGAATGTCCGAAATGTACAGCGTGGTTGGTTGAGCATCGGCGCACGCATCATCTGCATTGTCACCATTGCGGGTATTCGATGAAGCAGCCTGAGGCGTGTCCGTCTTGCGGAGATCAGGATTCGATGGTGGCCTGTGGGCCGGGGGTTGAGCGGATTGCCGATGAGGTTAAAGAGTATTTCCCCGAGGCGCGCGCCCTTATCATGGCGAGTGATGTCCTTGATACACACGATAAATTATCGAATGCGTTGGCTGATATTCGCGAAGGGCGGGTTGATATTGTGATCGGAACGCAAGTGATTGCCAAGGGGCACCATTTCCCGTTGATGACGTGTGTCGGGATTATTGATGCGGACTTAGGATTGTCGGGTGGGGATTTGCGCGCGACGGAACGCAGTTTCCAGCTTCTTCATCAGGTGGCGGGGCGTGCAGGGCGTGAGGAGTTGCCGGGGGAAGTGTTCCTACAGACTTATAATGCCGAACAACGCGTGATGCAGATGTTGGCAGAAGATGATCGTGACGGATTTTTAGAAGCCGAAGCCAATGAACGTATTCGCGCGCACATGCCGCCATTCTCGCGGTTGGCTGCGATTATTATTTCAGGGCCTAAGGAAGATGTGACGCGTGATTTTGCTATCTCCCTTGGTCGGAGTGCGCCGCGGGCTGATGGAGTCAGGATATTAGGTCCTGCGCAGGCGCAAATGTACCGTATTCGCGGGAAGTACAGGCAGCGCATTCTGGTACAGGCCGATAAAAATCTGGATATTCAAAAGATGATCGCGCAATGGATCGGTGGGATTAAAGTTCCGTCCAATATCCGTGTGCAGGTCGATATTGATCCGCAAAACTTCTTATAGTTATAATTTTCCTCGCGTTTTTATTCTGCGTTGTTCGTCACGTTTCGAGGGCGGTCCTTATATGACCGATTTAGATTATCTGTATAGATGCTGCGGGTATTGTCGCTGCCGGTTTCTTCATTTAGAGAATTTCCCGAGTAATAAAGCAGATTTGTTATCCCGTGCTTTTTCCAAGGAGAATAGTTCTTTGGAACGATTTGAGAACGAACATCAGGAAAGACGGACCGCATGGTGGCGTCGATATTCACTGAAAATGCGTCATGTCCCATCGGGTCTGCAATAACGTTGGCAGTGAAAATCCCGTCAGGTTTCAAGGCATTTCGAACCTGCATCAGAAATTCTCGCGTGACCAGATGCTCGGGGATGCTGTTTTGGCTGAAGAAGACATCAACCAAAATCAGGTCATATTTCTTGTCTGTGCTGTTGAGGTATCCGCGTGCAGGAAGCGGATGGAATTCCTTGTTTTCGTTTAACGGGCCATTGAGGAAGTGGTTTTCAGCGACGCTGAGAAGCGTCTTATCAATATCCACAAAGTCATAATGGTTGATGTGGTCATTCAGACCGATGGTAAAGCCGCCTGCGCCCAAAATCAGGATATTGGCCGGTTGGCGTTCCGGCGGGATCTGGTTGATGAAGGTGTCTTCAATAAACTGAACATATTCGAAAGGTTTGCCTTCGGAATTTAGTCCTGAAGAGGTCGAGCCGTTAATGGTCACAACTTTGTAGTCGATCTCGGGAATATCCTTAACCATGACCAGATTGTAGGTGTTGTTTTCGACGATGTCGGCATTTTTGAGCATGGAATTTGAATTGAGGAAAAGGGCCGCCATGACGAGTAGCGCAGATTTAATCAGGGTTTCTTCTTTTTTGAATTTGTAGGACAGGCTGAGTAGCAGCAGGGATGCCAATACAATATTGATGGTTACGGTGTTGTGAACGCCGATATAGGACATAAAGATCAGAGTTGTGAATGTCGCCCCGATAAATGACCCGATGGTCGAGACAAACAGGATTTTTCCTGTGGTTTCCGAGAGTTTGTCTTCGGAGAAAAAATTACTGAGCAGCGGAGTGGTTTGGCCCAAGAGATATACAGGGATCACCAAAAAGAAGAGTGAGAAGAGGGATGTAATTACCAGACGGTCGGTTGAAAAAGTACGCATCAGGATTTCGATGATGATGGCATTTGAAAAGAACGAGAGACCCAGAACCAGAAAAATCGTAGCAACAAAGATATTGTGTCCGAGTTTTTTGCGGACAGTTCTGTTGTATGCTGCGCCGTTGCGGGAGGGATTCCATTGCCCCCCTGAGAAATATCCGGCAGCCAGAGGCAGCAAAACAGCGGCAATAATGATCGAGACTGTGTCCGTTCCGCTCCCGACATAGGGGACCAGAGTACGAATAGCCAGAAGTTCCGAGGACAGGACGATATAGCCTTCGACAAATATAATTAGAAAGATGTAGAAAACGGCACGTATCGAGAGCATCATGGGCTTTGGACCTATTCGTTGGGGATTCGGTAGATTTCCGACGTTCACATTAGCATAGCTTCAATGTATGATGAATACCAATGAGGCCCGCATGACCCTGATTTCTTCCCGTTTCGGCAAATATCTGACCAGTTATGATCTGTTGAAATTCTTCGCTGTTGTGACGATGGTCATTGATCATATCGGGTTTTATCTGTTTCCCCATGTGGTCGAGTTGCGGATTATCGGGCGCCTTAGTTCCCCGTGCTGGATGTTTCTGGCGGGATTCTCGAAGTCCCTTGAAACGGGGAAGAGTATATTTTTCGGGTGCTTTCTTTTAATTCTCGCCAATTGTTTGATGGGAACCTATCTGTTACCGCTTAATATTCTGGCTCTCATTATCCTGACTCGTCTGTTCTTAAAATATATGGGGCCGATGCTTTTCCGCAGAAAAGAGTTTGTTTTCTATTGCTGCCTTGTCATGGCCATTGTGGCGTTGCCGAGTTATTATCTGATCGAATATTCCACATTTGGCGTTATGATTGCTTTTGCCGGATATATTGCCCGTCACCGCGGGGAGACAGCCTTTGGCCCTTTAGCCGAGAAACTCTTTTTGGCATTTGTGTTGGGGTTCTTTGTGCTCGGGCAAACTGCCATTTTTATGTTCTCGCCCGTCTATGTTGCCGTATTATGCGCGATGATAGCGATGCTCGGCATTTTTTTATACAGGTTTGTGCCCGAAGAATATCCAAGCGCGACGTCCCGACTTCCATCCCCTATCCTTTGGGTTTTACAGTTCTGCGGACGATATAGTCTCGAAATCTATGTTGTTCATGTGATTATTTTATGGGGCGTGTCGATCTATCTGGGGACGCATTCTGCGGATTGGCTCAATCCACCTGTCTTTTATAAAAACTAGGGTTATGAGCCCATTTTCTTTCTGGTCCGCAAATTAATAGCCGCTTCCATCAGGTTGCGGGTGTACTCCTGTTGCGGATTATCAAAGACATCGTCTGCCTTCCCGTATTCAACCATCTTGCCGTCTTTCATGACCAGAATTTCGTGGGACATGGCACGCACAACTTTCAGATCATGGCTGATGAACATATAAGACAGGTTATGTTGTTGCTGGAGGTCTTGTAGGAGTTCGACGATTTGTGCCTGTACCGAGACATCCAGCGCGGAGGTCGGTTCATCCAGAATAATCAGACGCGGATTGAGCACAAGGGCACGGGCAATCGAAATACGCTGGCGTTGTCCCCCTGAGAATTCATGCGGGTAGCGATGACGTGTTTCAGGGTCAAGGCGCACATTTTTCAAGGCTTCGATAATGCGCTCTTCCTGTTCCTGTTTCGAGAGAGTTGCGAAATGAATGCCCAAACCTTCGCCGATGATTTCTCCGACGCTCATGCGTGGGGATAGGGAGCCGAACGGGTCCTGAAAAACGATCTGCATTTGGGAGCGCAGGGATTGCACAGGAATGTCCGCTATATCTTTTCCTGAGAATTTTACATCACCTGTGGATTTGAGAAGGCGCAGGAGTGCCAAGCCCAATGTTGTCTTTCCTGAACCTGACTCGCCGACTACGCCCAGCGTATGTCGCGCCCGCAATGTCAGGGATATATCGTCTACCGCATGGACAAATTCTGTGGCTTTGCCGAAGAAGTTTTTCTTGACCGGAAACCGTACATGAATATTTTTTGCTTCGAGCAATACAGGTTCGTTTTCGTTGGCCGTGATTTGCATTTTACGCGGTTGGGATGCCAGAAGAAGTTTTGTGTATTCATGTTCCGGCGCAGAGAATAAAGCTTCCCGTCTTTTATGTTCGACGATGTCGCCATGTTTCATAACACAGACATCATTACACATTTTCTCAACCACTTTGAGGTCGTGCGAAATCAGGATAAGTGCCATGTCCAGACGTTTTTGCAAATCCTGTAACAGTTCCAGAATTTGGGCCTGAATGGTGACGTCCAACGCGGTTGTCGGTTCATCGGCTATCAGCAAATCCGGTGTGTTGGCGAGCGCCATCGCAATCATGATCCGTTGACGTTGACCACCTGAGAGTTCGTGCGGGTATGATCCCAAACGGTTTTTTAATCTGGGGAGGCCAACCAGATCCAGAAGCTCCAGAACTCGGCGTTCAATATCTGTTTTATCGCTGGCAGGGTAGTGGAGTTCTATGACTTCGGCAATTTGACGGTAGATCGTATGGAGCGGGTTCAGGGATGACATGGGTTCTTGAAAAATCATCCCGATTTTATCGCCGCGAATTTCGCGTATTTTTTTCGGTTCCATCCCGATCAGCTCTTGCCCTTCGAACAGGACTGATCCTGTCGGATGGGAGGCCAGCGGATAGGGGAGCAATTGCATGATGGAAAGAGCTGTTACGGATTTTCCTGATCCGGATTCTCCGACGAGAGCCAGAGATTCCCCGCGTGAGACTTGAAAGCTTGCAGATTTAACTGCATCAAAATATCCGTTCGGTGTTTTGAACCGGACGGACAGATCATTAACCTGAAGAAGGGGCGAGGATGTGGTTTGACTCATAGTATTTTTTAACATTGTGAGCGAATAAAACAAAAAGAAAAAGAGCCTTTTAAAGGCTCTTTCCTGTAAATTCTGTCGTGAACAAGACTATGTGTTGAAGATAGCTGTTACGCTGGTTTCTGTTTCCTGTTCGGCCGGTGAAAAATCCTCGACCAGTGGGGCCACGATTTTCTTGCCGACATAAACGAATTTATAGCCGTCTTCTTTGTCAATGCCTTCGCTGAGGACTTCAAATTCATTGCGTTCGAACGCACTCAGGCTGCCTTTGTTTCCGATCACGATACGGGCGACAATGCGGCTGCGTTCTTTTTTCAAGCACCATTCTTCCGCAGATTTCAGCAGGCGATCAGCCAGCCCCATCGAGCGGTATTCAGGGTGGGTGCACACGCTTTGCAGTAGGCAAGGCGTCTGGTTATAGATGAATTCAATGAATGGCAGTCCTTCGAAATTCGGAATGTCGGTCCAATGGTGCATTTTGCGCACGACCGTCAGGCCGATCAATAGGCCTTCTTCGTTACGCAAGCCCAGAACCACATTTCCGGCTCTGTGCAACTTTGTCATAAAATCAACCGTTTTCGGCAGAAGATAGACTTTCTCTTCTTCTTTCAGTGAAGCGCGCACTGTCTCAATCAGTTCTACGGCTTCTGCAAATTCTTCTGCGCTGTTCAAACGAACTGCAATCGGTTCAAAATCAAGGTTCACAAATTGTTTCATAGTCTTGAGCATGGTTTCAGCCTAAACTTTCTTTGTTGCCTATAAAATTGTCTGGAAAAATAACGTTCTGTTTTCGAGTGAGGTTCCGAAATGATCCTTGTTGAATACCCTCTTACCCTTTACCCCAAGACCCCAAGGCGCATTCGCCACCTTCTTGTCTTGCTAGCTATGCGTTTCGCGCATGGCTTTTATGGGGGTAAATATAGTCGATTTGGAGAAATTTGACAAAGAAAATAGTCTTAAATATTACGGAAAATTGGGGGCAATTTTTTTAAGTTATTGATATGTAACGTTTAAATTTGTTTTACCATCCCAAAATTCTTTGATTATGCGCGCTGTTTCCGCGAATTCGTCCGCTGAAATCGGCTTTCTGAGATATTTATCAGCACCCATCGAAAAGCAGAATTCAACGTCATTGTCGTTGTTCGATGTGGAGAGAACAATCACGGGAATTTCCTTTAGATCCATGCTTGACTTCATAGAGCTCAAGACTTGCCGCCCGTCGGTTCCCGGCAGATTCAAATCCAGCAAAACCAGAGTAGGGTTCGTTGGAGCCGATTCGTCCGACTTTTTGTTCAGAAAATCCAGCGCGGTGTCCCCATTCTGACAATGGTGGATTTTCGGGGTGAATTCTATTTTTCTGAAGGCTCGTGATATGATTTCGAAATCAACAGGTGAGTCTTCGACAATCAATACGTAAGGTTCCTGTATCTCGATCTCGCTCATGCTATACGCCTGTATCATTTTATTCTCCTATGTTTCTTCCGTAGACCCGATACGATCCGACGGATTTTCCAAGGTGAAGTAGAAGTATGTCCCGTGTTGCGGTGACGAGTCAATCCAAATGTCTCCGCCATGTTGGGTAATTATACGCCTGATAATCGTTAAGCCTGCACCAGTGCCGCCTTCGTAGGCTTCTCTGCCATGCAATCTTTTAAACATTTTAAACACAGCATCGTAATGTTTTTCCGGAATCCCGATCCCGTTATCCTTTACGTAGAAAGTAGGGGCGTTGCCAGCCCTTTCATGATGACATAGACCGATATTTATCTTTTTCACCTCTGAGTCGTTATATTTTATTCCGTTAAGGATGAGATTGTAGAAAATCTCGCTGACTCTCGCAGTGTCAAACATCACAGACGGGAGTTCCGTATCAATTGTAATCTCAACGTTTTTTTGCTGGATGGTCGAATCCAGCATTTCAGTAACACCCTTTATGACATCGTTCAAATTCACCAGTTTCAGTTCCGGTTCCATTCTATCCAAACGGGAAAAATACAAGAGCTTGTCAATCAGCTCGCTCATGCGGCCGGACATTTTCATCAGGCTTTCGAGGCGCTTGATTCCTTCCGCATCCAGAGTTTCGGCGTAGTCCTCTGCCATAAATTGGGAGTAGCTGTATATCCCGCGCACAGGTTCTTTTAGATCATGGGAAATCAAATATACGAACTCATCCAGCTCTTTATTGCTCTTTTCCAAAGCTTCCATATAAAGCTGGCGGTCTATTTCATATTCCCTCTGTTCTGTCAGGTCTCTGACAATCCCTACAAAAAAATGTCCGTCACCTTCAATAACCTCACCGATACTTAGCCACATGGGAAAGGTTGAACTGTCTTTTCTTTGCCCGAGAACTTCCCGACCAATTCCAATGACTTTCGGCTCATGACTCGTCATGTAATTTTTTAGATATTGGTCGTGATTTGTGGCATAGCTTTTGGGCATGAGCATCGAGACATTCTTGTTCATGACTTCTTGAGGCGCATAGCCGAAGAGTTTCTCGCAGGCCCGATTATAAGACAGGATGGTCCCGCGACTATTAATGACTACGATGCCGTCTACCGTGTTATCAAGAATGGCACTCAGTTGCTTTTCGCTAAATGATTCAGAATGTTGTGGCTCGCCCATGGACCTGTCCTGCGTTTATGACTAAGATTTTACGGTACCCTAACGCATTTTTGTGCTCTGCTGCATAGAAAATTTTAAAAAACTGCATAGAATTGTATTCTTTTTTCATTAAATGGTGTAGAGTGTTCCTGTCTCCAAATCAATGCCTATTTGTTGCTAGTTATGCAGACTGCGTAATGCGTGTTCTTAACTTTGTCGAGTTGTGACCAAGAGGGCGGTAATCGATTGGTGTCCGTAAAAACCACTTTAAGTTTGGGAGGTACACCATGATAAGAAAAACAAAACCAATTCACAGCACATTTCCACCGGTCAGACGTTCAGGTCAACAAAGCGTGGCTTCTTCGTCCGATGTTTCGGATCACCAGACTGTCGCTCCCGGTCCTCTGGCAGGGTTGGATGAATTATGTGTTCTTGTCGTGGAAGACAGTGAAAGTGACTTTTTTACCGTCAAGCGGTTGTTATCCCACCATATGCCCTGGACTGTTCGTGTGTTGCGCGCCAATTCTTTGGGAGAGGCCGAGCATATTCTTTCTTCCGGTCAGGATCGACCGCATGTTGTTCTTCTCGATTTGGGGTTGCCTGATTCCGATCAACCAATTGAGACCTATCACCGTGTTTCAAAATATAAGGATCAGGTTCCTGTCGTGGTTCTCACAAGTTTCGACGATCACCAGATGGCTTTGGATATGATCGGGGTCGGGGCTCAGGACTATATTTGTAAAAATCTGATTGTGATGCAGCCTGATTTATTGCTCCGGACAATTGAATTTGCAATCGGTCGCCATCAGCTCATGTCGACCTCAATCCACGAAGTTGAAAAAAAGCTTGAGCAAACCTCCGAACTCTTGAATTTGATGAGCGGCTCATACTCTGCCAGTCATTAACCTGTTATTAAGACGTCGCGCGCAAGATGGTTATATCTTCGTACTCTGTTTATAACCTTATTGTGTTGCTGTGTTTTTCTCTGACGCTAACCACAGGAGAACAGCTATGCCAGAGTTTACGCGTAAAATTGTCCTTATCGAGGATTCGGAAACTGACAGTTTTGTCATCAAGAGAGTCATACGTGAACATCCCTGCGCCAGATCATACAAGATCGTGTGCTATGAGACCATGCACGATGCCCGTGAATATCTTTTTGCCCATGCCGGCGAAATAGAAGCCGTTTTACTGGATCTGCATTTGCCGGATACGGTTGATGCCTATGATACATACTCGCAAGTTCGAGACCTTCTTCCCAACGTCCCGATTATTGCTCTGACTTCTTGCAATAACCACGGATTGGCAATGGATTTGATTAATTGCGGAATAGAAGA
>QKCR01000024.1 GCA_003245575.1 Alphaproteobacteria bacterium
TCATATTAACCCAACAATTGAAGGGATGACTGTTACTGTTACAGCTAAAATAATCGAAGTTGAAAATACAAAGATAACATTCGAAATTACAGCCCTTGACGAACTTGGTCTTATAGGTACTGGGACGCATGTCAGGTATGTTGTGAACCGTGATAGATTGCTCAAAAAAACTGAGGAGAGATGCAAGATGATAGAGAACCTCGACAGATAGTCACATGTCAGTTCCAACTTTGACATCCTTCCCCACTTAAAAGATGGGGTTCTAACGGCAACTACGTAGAAGCAAGCATAACGTCGAAATGTTCAATATCTCTAGAAAATATAAAATCCATTGGGAACTTACCGATATCTGTAACCTCAAGTGTCCAATGTGCCCACGGACCGATATTTTAAACCGCTGTAACCCGATAAAAGAAGTGCAGAACACCCAGTTCACCTTGGCGGATGTTCAGCGGTTTTTTCCAAAAAGTTTCCTTAAAAAAGTCATAAGAATCGATTTTTGCGGTAGTTACGGTGATCCGTGCATGGCACGTGACTGCTACGATATTTGTGAATTCCTTATAAATACCTGTGGAATCCAGGTGATGATATCGACAAATGGCTCAATGAGAAATCCTGACTGGTGGGGGCGGCTTGGTGAATTGTTTGCCGGAACAGAAAGTTGGATAGAATTTCATATAGATGGGCTGCAGAATACAAACCATCACTATCGTATCGGGGCAAACTGGGACAAGATAATGGCAAACACTCGGTCCTTTTTGGCTACGGGAGCGAAAGGTAACTGGAATTACATTATTTTCAAACATAATCAACATCAAGTCGATGAAGCACTTGCCTTGGCTGCGAAGATGGGATTTGCCCATTTTATTCCCACCAGCACCGGAAGATTTCCCCAAAAGGGCCAATTCAGATATCAACATCCTGAAGGTGATTGGCGGTATCTTGAAGAGGCAAATCAGACAACTCAACCTTACAAGGGAGAAACGTCGATGCAAGACACCAGAGGAGGCGCCATCACAGTTTTACAGAGAGGTGAATCAATCCGGCGCATGGCGCGCAGAGTGGCGCCGGAGATAATTTGCAAATCCATGACCCAAAACAGATTTTATCTGGATTCACTCGGCTATGTCATGCCATGTTGCTGGGTTACTAACCGAAAATCCGAAAGTCATAATGACATGGTAACGGCTCTTAAAGCAGCAGGAAAGAATATAGAAGAGTTCAACATACGTACCAGAGGCATTGAATCGATACTTCAGGACTCGCTATTTTCCAATATATTTCCTGAACTTTGGCAATCTGACAGTCTGTCTACCTGTAGAAAGAAATGCGGTATAAGACATCGGAATGTTAAGATGAAAATAAAAATAAATGCGTCAGACTCCCTTTGTTCGTGATCAACTTAACCCATGTTCAAGAAAAAACTTATAGGTCATGTCAGTTTTGAGAATGTGCCCTGCAAACCACTTTCTGAGATATTTAGAGATGGATTCCGGCAATCCCTGGGTGTTGGACGCTGCTGCAAACCGGAAGTGAAAACAAAAATGGACGATTTTCGGGAGCGAATGCGCTCGTTGATGACCTGGCGTAAAGAAGAATGGCCCTATGAGTATAACTACTGGGTGACGCACCACAACCTTTAGTAATGGCTTGAGCAGAACCGAAAATTCGTCCAATCACCGCAGGCCGACGCTTTCCAGGCGACCCAGCGCAGAGTTATGTTTTTTTCTGAATCCGGCACGTCCTCCCTTCTTTCTTGAGGCAAAGAATATACACGCCCTCAAGAGTACCGGACAGTCCAACCAACCCGACCAGCACCCAGAGCTGGGAAGGATTGTTGTGCATCTCATATCCTATCAGCGAAAGAAGCGCGGCCACACAGAACAGCACACCGCAGAACGCAATGAACCGATTGCTCTTTGTCTCCTTCCACTGGACCAGGTTGGCAAGATTGACCAGGGCAAAAATGATCAGGAAGCTCGCACTCGCCATCATCGAAATGCTGGAAAGATCAGCGAGGTTCGATAAGACAAGCGCTGCTCCGGCAGTGATCAGCAGGCCAACGGGTTGATTCCAGACTTTATCCTCGAAGCTTTCCGGCAATTCGCCCTCAGTCGCAATGGAGTAGCTAAGTCGGGCTGAGCCATATAAGGTCGAATTGATGGCGGAGAGGGTTGCCAGTAAGGCTGTTATCCCGACCAAAGTAAACCCCAACTTCCCAAGTGAAGGTCGAGCCGCCTCAGCCAGGGCGAAGTCTTGCGCAGCCTCTATCTTTCCGGGAGTCAACGAACCGACTACAACCAGGGCAATTAAAATGTAGAGTAATATGACAAACACGACAGAGAAATAATATGCTCTTGGAATTGTTGTGCGAAAGTCCTTTGTTGAGGCGGTCGTGTTTGCTATGAGTTCAAAGCCTTCGTACGCCACAAAAATGATCATCCCGGCACCCATCGTTGCCAGCGGTGACGGCCAACCGTCAGGCTGGATACGCTGTGGATCGATATCCCTGAAACCCAGAGCAATAACCACAACAAGGATGGCAATTTTCAGAAGGACGACATAGATCTCCGTCTTACTAACTATGGCAGCACTCAACAGATTCAGAGCAGTAGGCAGAACGATCCCCGTGGTAATCAGGATATGGAGCAGCATAGCAGACTGCATGTTTTGCGGAAAAAAAGTTGCCGCATAATTCCCGAAGGCGACAGTATAAAGAGAGAGAGTAACAATGTAGCCCAGCCACAGGAGCATGTTGGTTGAGCCGGTAAACCAGTCGACTCCAAACGCTTTATCGATGAAGATAATCGTTCCCCCATTGTCGGGATACGAAACCGATAACTTGGCGTAAGAATATGCGGTCAGGAGGGCGACGAACCCTGCAATCAGGAATGCTACCGGGGTCGCCCCTTCAGCCGTCACGGCTGCCAAGCCTAAAACAGCAAAGATACCGCCCCCGACCATACCGCCAACGCCGATTGACACCGCACCAAGAAATCCTATTTGCCCCTCTGTAGATATTCGGGTCCCCATAGCTGTTTTCTCCAATTTTCAATGCGAAAGGCGGTCCTTACAGACAAAAGCTCTTTTGAGAGCCCACCCTTACATCTGGATTTTCTTGAAATAATAAGTCCGAACTTTGAAAATTGCGAAAGTCTAGAATTACATGCATCTCCTAAGCGACGAAGGGTAAAGCGTCCACAGCTACTCCTCTGATTCAAGAATCCTTTTTCCTTAAGAAGATCCGACGGAATAATAATGGTAGTTTGTAAAAGAGAGACGATTTCATTTAAAATGTCAGAAGGGGCTAATTTCAAAGCTGAAAGGGGCCAAATTCCGACGCCGAATGTCATTTGGACATCATCAAGCAGTCTTGACAAATGCATAGCACAAAAGCACTACTAACAGACAAGAGATCTAGGGGGGGCTATGTATCTATCCTACTACGGGCTTTCACATAAGCCCTTTGAAATTAATACGGATCCAAGTTTTCTTTGGCTTGGAGATGATCATCATGAGGCTCTTGCCAATCTAAAATATAGTCTGATGTCTGGAACAGGTCTGACAGTTCTTACAGGTGAGGTTGGAACTGGCAAAACCACTTTACTCAGAGCTTTATTGAAAAGACTCGACGCAAAAGTAAACGCTGTATATATGAACTGCGTGGGTCTTGATTCGTTTGATTTCCTTTCATACATCGTGCAGGCTTTTAATCCTGAAGTCAAAGTAACGCATCGACCATCCGGCCTGATTTCTTTGACCGAGATTTTGGAGCGTGCTTTGGCTGAAGGCAAGATTTCACTTTTGATGATAGATGAAGCGCACCAACTCTCAGACGACGTTCTGGAAGAGATCCGAACGTTGTCTGATCTTGAACAGAATGGCAAAAAGCTGGTTCAGGTTGTCCTTGCAGGACAGACATTGCTGAAAAACCGCCTTCTTGATGGAAAGCACAGAGCCTTACGCCAGAGAATTTCACTTTTCTATCATCTCCGACCGCTAACTTTTGAAGACACTAATCGTTATATCGAGCATCGTTTGCAGGTAGCTGCATCTTCTCAGGCGCAACAAATGTTTACGCCAGCTGCGACAAAATCCATTTATCAATATTCTCGAGGATATCCACGGATTATCAACAAACTATGCGATCGAGCCTTGTTAACCGGATTTGTACAGGACAGGCAGAACATAACCAAAGCGATAGTCAGGGAATGCGCCAAAGAAATTAGTGCGATTGATCCGTTATTGTTTTCTTCTAAAATTCTTCGACTGCTCGTTCTGTTTTGGGCAAAATTGCGAACCAACACAGAATGGCCCATATTTTCCAATAGTATTAAAGTAAATCGCACATCTAACCATTTATCGGAAAATATTGATAAGGGCAAAAGTAGTTACAGTTCTAAGGTTAAGCAAAATAACCTCATTCGGAATGTGATTGCTGTTTGCCTTCTCCTATTTATTTTTTGGGGGGTGAATACAACAAGAACTACTCTCCAAGATGAGGCTCGAGCTGACAGAAAAACGAGTAACCAATCTCTGCCCGACAATGCAGAAGCGCCTGTATCTGTTTCCCCAAACACCAAGGACAGCCCCATAACCTCTGCGATTTCAACGAATAAGCATGATATCATCCCAGCATCAACAAAAGAAGATACTTCTGCTATATCAAAGCCACCTCTGGCTATAGATTCAGAAAAACATTTAAGTGAATCTGAAAATGAAGCTCACGTTCTTTCAAAAATATCTCCGGAATTAAACCCAAACATCAAGTTGTACCATGTATCTGAATACGTTCAGCAGGTTCAGGATTTTGTAGAAAAAGGAGATCTACAGACTGCCATAGAGATTATCGAGGCAAATGAGGACGTATTGTTAAGCAAAACCAGCCCTAACATGAAGAAGCTGTATGCTCAAGCTTTGGTTGGGCGTGCTTTTGAGATCATTGACAGTACGCCGGAACTAGCAGTCACTTATCTTAAAAAGGCCGTTGAAGTTGATGAAAATAATGTTGATGCATATGTACAATTAGGAAATTTTTATACAAAGAAGCAGGACAATGAAAAGGCTCTTGAGAATTATCAAAAAGCATCAGATTTGAAACTGTTGCCGGATGTTCTGTACAACATGGGATATGTCTATGCGTCTATGGGACGCTATGAAGAAGCGGAGCAAATGTTTTCACAAGTTGTTACCCTCCAAAATGATTTTGAGGATAAGGCATTATTTAATCTCGCTGTTGTTCAATTCAAAGGAAATAAGTTGCAGGAAAGTCTCACATCACTAAAAGCAGCATTATCTATTAGTCCGGATAATCAACAGGCACAACTTTTGAGGAATAAGCTTGAAGATGAGATAAGAGATAATCCATGAAAAAAATTAAATTATTGATGATAAATGTCGTCACGTTACAGACTCTATTAGCCCTTTTGGGTAGTTGCTGTCAGTTTTGTCCTGAATATAATAGCAAGAAACCATCAATGACCATTAGTCCAGAGATAGAAATTCGTGAAATAGAAGACCGACTGCAGAATCCAACATTTATACCCACTGATCACCAACCCTACATACACACCGTTGCATATTTTGGTGAGACACTGAGTAATATTGC
>QKCR01000143.1 GCA_003245575.1 Alphaproteobacteria bacterium
CTTCCCCCTTAACCGGCTGTTATTGGGCAAGGTGATGGGCATCGCCGACGACCTGCGGCTTTATATCGTCTGGCCGCTGGCGGCCTGCGCCGTTTTCCCCTTCTTTTACGGCGCCGCCAACCTGCTGCGAGGCTTCTTTGCCGGAGCGCATCGTACCGCGCTTCTGGGGCGGTCCACCATCTGGAAATCCGCCTATCTCGGCGGCGCCTGGGGGCTGTCTCTGCTTTGGCCGCTGCCCGTGTCCGGGGTGGTGCAGGCGGTGTTTCTGCTGCTTTCCGCCGAACTTCTGGAAGTCTGGTATCTGCGGCGACAGAGGATGCAGCTTTTCCCCGATGCTTTGACCATCAGCGACGAATAGCGCGTTCTCGTTCAGCCGTTGATCCTCTTTGCGGTACAATAAAAGCAGGAGGTTGCGTCATGGAAAAGAAACATCCCTGCCCAGACTGCAAAATGTGCCAATGGTGCTCAGACGATCGTTGCCGCCTGTGTTTGAAAACCGGCTGCAAAAAGAAGCTGTCCATGGCCGAGCAGATTGCGCTTTTTGAAAAGCTTAATGCCGAGGAGAAATCGGATGATTCCGGGTAACTGAAAAGATTGTGCGTGGCTTTATGAAAGATCAAGGAGGCACATGATCCGTAACGATCAATCTCTCGATTCGCTGTCATGAAAACAACAGGAAGCGTGGGGGCAATTAACCTAAAAACGGCAGTTGAAAGCATAATTTCGTCATAACTGTGTGAAGATATGACCATTTTGCGGTCTTACAAAGTCACCCAAAAAGGACTGCTCCGCAGTTCAAGAAATCAGCTGCAACCACTTGGTTTCTTTATGATTTTTTTCAGTTTCGCCTTGCAATTTTTCTCGCAACTGCCGAATTTAGGATTAAAAAAATCTTCTTAATGATTTATTTTTTTTAAAGAGTTTTTTTCTTGTCGGATCTTATAAGGATTAACTTGGTCCTCGAAATGGAAATAACACCTTTTGTGGTTTGCCCTAAGCAGTTGACGTCCGCGGCAATAACGATACGCCAAATTTTAGATAGATCGACATTATTTTTTGTAAACTCCGCTAAAGGTATCCGATGGTAACCTCCTTCCGCAAGAAATGGTAAATGGTAGGACCATGCAGTTTTTGGTGAATGAAGTTTAAATTCAAAGCCAGCTGACTTCTGAGATGTTTCCGAAAGTTCCGTTTTATATTGTACTTCAATGAATTTATATTTACTCAGGTCAACATCATGCAAAATGGTGTCGATATTGAGCCCAGCGTGATTGTTCCCTGGAAAGTTGTCAGTCCCTGTTTGAATCGTTATATCTAGGGTGTTGTCTGTGCGGTAATCTAGTATTGCTCCATTCTCAAAATGACTGAGGGTGCTTGGCCGGAACCACTCGAATACCTTTTTAGCACACAAAGTATCCGCGGCACGTTTCAATCCAAGTTCCTTACCGAGGTCAAGCATGAATTCATCCGCACTACATATGGGGACAAATTTTAGGTATTCTTCTGACGGATCAGAATAATCCAATATTTTTCGGATAGGGTTAATCTTATCCTCTGAGTCTCCGTCAGGAGAATATATGCACCACCAAACGCGACTACTTCGGTGGGCGAGACAGTCTCTCAGCCATCTCATGGCAATGCCGTCTTCTGTGCCCGAATAACCGATTACAATCACGTCCTGAGTATAGAGACTTTCCAGTTTCCCTTTCCAAGCATCCGCGTACCTATTAATTTGATTCGGTTGATTATACTGTGAGTGGTTCTGCCAGTAGCCATGAAGATAAAGGAGCGCAGGGAATTCTCCATAAACTTGCGTGGGTTGCATAGTCCCAATTTCCTCAGGGTGTCGGATTAAGACTGGTTCGTCGTGCCAATTTTGAATGAATGCATAATTAATAAGGGGGTCAAAGTTGGTTGTGACCGCAACACGTGAAAAGTGAAGTTTATCGTTCTCCACGAGGATATTGGCTAAGGTATCGTAACAGTTATTAATTATCCATCGGTTATCGGGGGCCGGGCGCCGGGCCGCGCGAATTAGCTTCCGAATGTAATGACTAATCCATGACTCATTTCGGCGATCTTGGCATAAGCTCATGATTGCTTGGTATCGCGTTAGACCAGGTGCTTCTTTAAGCCTCTGCCGCACGTCAGTTTCAGTAATGCCAAATTCGGCCATAAGCTTGGCAGACATTTCTTTTCCATCCATAATACCGGAAGAAATCGACGCACCCGCCCCAATCAAAAAGACATAAGAGAAGCTGCCTTTTTCCTCTGGGGCTCTTTTTTGTGCAATCCGTTTAATTGCGTCACGATATTTTTTATCTTTTGAGTTCATAACTCGTTTCTTTTTTCAGTTGGTAGAACTAAAGTTGTAGAAACTAAGGCTCCACTTACCCCCAGAACCAAAGATGCCATTGACCACTCTGTGATATGGGTGATTGATGGCAGACATCCAAACCCAAGCGTTGTCAGAACAAAGGTTAATTCTGAGGACTTTTGGCCGAGGGTTGAAACCTCCTTGCGTCTCCCTTTTCCTGTTATTTCGAACGGCCGTGTTCGGCGGAAAAGAACTGCCCAGGTAGATCTGGCATTGGTGAGGCTCAGTGCCCACCACGCGGTCAGATTCCGAAGTCTATCGAGCCATGGAGCACCTTCATATGCACCCAAAGTTAAGAACATTAGTGATTCCCCAACTATTTCAGTCGCCAAAACTCCGAGCATTATGACGCAACAAAAAGTCTCTCCAGGTATTGGGGATTTTACCATTGCTGCGATCTGAAAGGTTGCAGCCACTAAGCTAAACGGCAGAAGGTAGAGATTTAGATATATGCCTGGGCACGTTAGGTAAGCTAGAGCCTCAATTAGCTCGCTGAGTGATTTCTTTTTCAATCGCAAGGTCTTTTGTAGGTTGTCTCTGAATATTTGAGCGTTGCCGAAATTCCAACGGTAATGTTGTCGTTTAAAGTTCTTAAGGTCGGTCGGCGGCATACTACGGCCATAAAAGTGATCTACGAAGAGGGAGACATACCCACAATTAAAAAGGCGGCCAGATATTTCCATGTCTTCTGTAAGGTAGAATCCGTTCCAACCTCCGCATTCCTCTAGGGCTTTTCGCCGTATCAGGCCCATCGCACCGATAAAAGGAGCCCGACCAAATCGAGCTGCGGCCGGCATGTAAATCGATAGGAAATATCTATAAATCAAATAAATCCAAGCAGTAAAACAATGCTCACGAGGGTCGCGACGGAAACCCAAAGGACTTTGAACTACGGCGACTTCATTATCAGCAAAATGGGGCGTCATGGCACGTAAAAACTCTGGTTCAACGATTGTGTCAGCATCCACGATGGCAATTATTTCTGTGGTGGGTGAAGTTCGCGCCAAAGCATAGTTGAGAGCGCCTGCTTTATACCCAGGCAACCGTTCAACGTGATAGAATGTGAATTGCTTCGGCCGCGTGGCACAAAATGCCTCTAGTGGTTTCCAGAGTTTCTCGGTTGTCGTATTGTTGTCAACTACAATTACATGATAATTAGGATAATCTGTTTGTGAAAGATAATTAAGGGTTTCAAGTACGACGCAGGGATCCTCATTGCTCACAGCAAGGTGGACGGAGACGCAAGGATAAAAAACGGAAGACTGGGCGTCTATGGTGATATGCGGAAAAGACGGGAATAGCCGGCCTATAACCAGCATCCAAAGTTTTAATGCCCGATTTAACATTGTAATGGCGGAGATAATTACTATAACAGTAGCAAGAATAATTGCCATATTAACTCCTTGCAGGCATCTCAAATCAAAGATGTGGACAGCAGTTTTTTATTGACCCCAAATGATAGACTTTGGGTCACATAGATCGTGTGTTGTTGGACGGAGGATGCTCCTTGGCTTAACTTAGGCTCTGGCAATTTATAGCTCTAGCCCTAGGGCGCGCGCTTTGTCGTTCTTCAACCAACAAACAAACTTCCGGCAGTCTGCGCAAATGGTCTTGTATCGCTTTACTTTCCCCTCGTGAAGAACATACTCAACATTCTCATGCTTGCACAGTGGCGGGGAATAGCGCCCACGAGGAGGGGAATAGCCGTGGTGTTTGAGAAATGTGAGTAGGTCACAGTTTTTCCTATCGGCCCAGCCTAGAAAGAACCTGTTCTCGCACTCGCCACCTCCATGGGCATATTTCTTCTGGAATTGCGGAATCATCACTTTCCCGTTGTCTTCAAGATATCCGCCAACGACGTAGTCGCTGTACTTCTTCTCAAAGATTATCTGCTTCTCAATTGCCTTAAGAGAGTACACGCACGGTTTTAAGCATTTACAGAAATTCTCTCCAACAAAGAGATAAATGACTTTCAGCTTCCTTCGAATGTAGTAATTAATTTTCTCTTCAAAATCCGAGATTTTATAATTTGCTGCCTGTACCTCGATTGCCACAGTATTCATCGGATTCTGCCAAAGGACATCAGCTTTCAACCTTCCAACTGGTTCCTCCATATCCACCTTCTCAGGCTGACCTTTAATGTTCGAAAGAGCATCAAAAACTAGCTGTTTCCCAAAAACATGCTCCGGTGTCTCCGGCTCCGTCTCGCAATTGCAGGCTACGGCATGCTGGAAGTATTTGACTTTGAGAGTGGCATCACAGAAGTAGAGTGGCGAACCGCAGCCTTTGCAACGGAAATTTTCTCGGGTCGTGACGTTTTTCGCAAAAACGGTATCCCCTGCCTCATTGAGTGCGACGAGTGTCATATCCACCTTTTTGAGTAAAAAATAATTTTAAATTGCATAAGTGACAGATCATATCGTAGTCAGCGTCGCCTTTAAGCTGGAACCAAGACAAGATCTTTAATTCAATCAATATGACACTCACATATGAGAAGCTGATTCGTACTAATCTTCCGCTGCGTGATTGGACGCAACTTGAAGCTCTTCAGACCCTTTGATTTCAGCGGTTTGGGTCAGCAAAAACCAGCTGTAACCATAGGGGAATTCACGCTGGCGGAAGATTAGTACGAATCAGGTATGAGAAAGTGTCCTGAAAATGATGGTATTCAAAAGATGCTGGTTTTTGTTTCAGAAAGACTGGGTTCTCGGATGAAATCTAATTGAACAAGTACGTATCAACAAACGCCCTTGGTTTAAGAACTTCAACGCCCCGATAACCGTCCACATCGAGCAGATGTTTATCTCCGCTGACGATAAGCTTACTGCCGCTTACCAAAGCGCAGGCAATAAATTTGTCGTCGTCCGGATCGACACAAACCGATTCCGGAAGTGGCTCAACCTGGTGCATTTCCGCCGCAATCACGACGAGTTCGAGCAACGCGGTCAGGTCCACGTCTGGATATTTAGGGTCTGTCATGGAATAGCTGTTACAATTAGGCGCCCGGATTTAGGTCGGGTTTGGTCGAACTGATTGAGCAAAACCGCAGACGTAGCAGGGCTACATTGAGGATTTTGCGATTGAAGTTCGGCCCAAAACGGCCTGAAGATGGGATGTATAATGTTATAGTTATTTCGTGACAGACCCTTGGCGTTAAGGGCTTTGGCAACCCTCC
>QKCR01000122.1 GCA_003245575.1 Alphaproteobacteria bacterium
CTGCTATTCAGCGCCTTCTGTGCCCTCGTACTGGTGTTCTCTATCTCGGTTACGGCCTTTGCCGCCGATGATGACCCGATCAAGGTGGTCAGCAACCTGTCGGATTTTATATTCGGCTTGATCCGCGCCATCGGCCTTATCTTGCTGGCGTTCGGTATCGTGCAGGTGGGCTTGTCGCTCAAGAGCCATGACCCGTCGCAACGTGCCAATGGCTTCTTGACACTTGCTGGCGGCGTAATCATCACCTTCGCCAAAGAGATTCTGAATCTCATCACGGGAGGCTGATGCATATGTTCAACCTTCCGATTACAGAACCCATGCACATCCACTCGCTGGATGGCGAGTTGCGGGAAGCAACTATTCTGGAGAAGATTGGTGATAACCGATATGTGGCGGAGTTTGACGGTTTGCGCTGCTCCGCCATTTTTAATCCCTTTGTTGGCCGCTTCTATGTGGATGACAAGTATGGCATTATCAAGGACAAAACGCCCGGCAGAGATGAACCCTGCCGGTAATGTAAATTGTGTAGGCAGACCTGTTAAAGAGCAGGTCTGCCTTATGAGACAGGAGGCAGGATATGGGCATTATCGACAATCTGAATAATGCACTTGATACATGGAATCAAAAGCTGTCTGAAATATGGCAGATCATCACACAATCCCCCGAGAGCTTCAAAGGTGGCGATATCTGGAACGTCATACTGACGATCAACGACGCGCTTAAAGCCATAGGGCTGGCACTCTTAGTGCTGTTTTTTGTGGCCGGCGTCATACGGACTTGCGGTAGCTTTGCGGAAATCAAGCGACCTGAAGTGGCGTTAAAGCTATTCATCCGTTTCGTACTGGCCAAAGCTGCAGTAACCTACGGGCTTGATATCATGATGGCGTTCTTCCGCATCGTTCAAGGGATAATATCAACAGCTATGAACGCTGTTGGCTCAGGCGTACAGAACGATATCGTGCTGCCGGATATCATCGTGCAGAAGATCAACGAGGTGGGGTTCTGGGACTCAATACCGCTTTGGGCGGTGACACTAATCGGCGGCATATTCATCACCGTGCTGTCGTTCATCATGATCATGAGCGTATACGGACGTTTCTTTCGGCTGTATCTGTACACGGCGATTGCCCCGATACCGATTTCAACCTTTGCGGGCGAACCGACATCTCAGATTGGCAAGAGCTTTTTGAAAAGCTACGCTGCTGTCTGTATGGAAGGTGCGATTATCGTACTTGCCTGCATCATATTCAGCGTGTTCGCAGCATCACCACCACAGATTGCAGAGGATGCAAGCGCCGTGAGCATGGTGTGGGCGTATGTGGGCGAGTTAATATTCAACCTTTTGGTGCTCACCGGCGCTGTGAAAATGTCTGATCGAGTGGTGCGCGAGATGCTCGGGCTCTAGCCTTGTACGCTATCTGCTTGAGCGCGCTTAAGACGGATTCTCTTTCGGATCGTCACAATCCAGCTTAAGATCACAAGGCCGATTAGCGCAAACCAGATCACCGTAACAAGCGTCTCGTTTTGGTGCAGCCAGTCTGGGAAAAAGATTGGAACGACGATAGCGTACAGCACAGGTATCGTGAGCCGAAACAACGACGCAAACCTGAAAATCAAGTTTACAACAATCATGAGCAAGAGTATAAGCAGTGAGATGTATGGCATATGGCTGACCTCCTGTTTTTTCTTGCTTTCATTATCTATGATGCAGACGAAAAAGCAAGTCTGCGGATTTATCACATTTGGAGGAACAACCATGGAGATTAAGATACCAAAGGAGATTCGGGAATACACCGAAGCCGTTTTTTTCGGACTGTCCATACGGCAGTTCGTATTTTCAATACTGGCGGTTGGCATCGCCGTGTTGCTGTACTTCGGGCTGCAAAAGTTTTTGGGGACTGAAACGGTCAGCTGGCTCTGCATACTCGGGGCCGCACCGTTTGCCGCGATGGGGTTCATACGGTACCACGGCATGAAGGCAGAGCAGTTCATCGCGGCATGGATAAAGTCGGAATTCCTCATGCCCAAAAAGCTGGTCTTTAAAGCTGAAAACCTGTACGAAAAAATAATACTGAAGGGAGAAAGATAATGCTGTTTTTTCAAAGACTCTTAAAGCAGGACAAGGAGCGCTTCACCGTGCCACAGAGCGTCCAACAGTCCATACCGATCAAGCATATGTGGCCGGACGGTATATTTCTTGTGGGAGGCAAGTATTCAAAGTGCTGGCGCTTTGACGACATCAACTACAGCGTCGCGTCGGATGAAGACAAAAAGGCAATGTTCCTTGATTACTCGGATTTGCTGAATTCGCTGGATGTGGGCGCAACAACGAAGCTCACGATCAACAACCGTAGGCTCAATCAGGTTGATTTCGAAAACTCGATTCTGATCGGTGAGAAGGGAGATAACCTCGACCGGTTCAGGAAAGAGTATAACGCCATGCTGATGGACAAAGCGACGGGCAGCCACAACAGCATTGTTCAGGAGAAGTACATCACGGTCAGCGTTCGCAAAAAGAGCATCGAGGAAACAAGAAGTTACTTCAACCGTATTCATAATGAGCTGTCCTCGAGGCTGGCGCAGCTCTCCTCGCGCGCTGTGGAACTGGATGCCGCAGAACGGCTGTGTATCTTCCACGATTTCTTCCGCATCGGTGAGGAGACGAACTATCATTTCAACCTCAAGGATACACTGCAGAAGGGCCATGACATACGGGATTATATCTGCCCCGATACTATCGAGTTTGAAAAGGACTGTTTCCAAATGGATAACCGGCATGCAAGGGTGCTGTATCTACGTGAGTATGCATCGTACATCAAGGACTCGTTTATTACCGAGCTCATGGAAATGAACCGGAACATGATGCTGTCCATCGACATACTCCCTGTGCCGACCGACGAGGCGGTCAAACTCGCACAGAACACGCTGCTTGGGATTGAGACCAACGCGGCGAACTGGCAGAGAAAGCAGAACCAGAACAACAACTTCTCCGCCGTCCTGCCGTATGATATTGAGCAGCAGCGCAAGGAAACCAAGGAGTACATCGACGACCTGACCAGCCGCGATCAGCGCATGATGTTTATCGTCGTAACGCTCGTCCATGTGGCCGATACCAAGGAACAGCTCGAATCGGACACGGAGAGCATCCTGTCGGTTGCCAAGAAGCACATGTGCCAGATGTCTTCGCTCAAATGGCAGCAGTATGACGGGCTGAATACCGTGCTACCGTACGGACAGCGCCGGATTGATGTCCTTCGTACCATGACCACCGAAGCCGTTGCGGTGCTCATGCCCTTCCGGACGCAGGAGATCATGGACACAGGCGGTATCTACTACGGTCAGAACGCCATTTCAAAGAACCTGATCATCGCCAATAGGAGGCTGTTGCTGAACGGCAACGGCTTTATTCTGGGCGTGAGTGGCAGCGGCAAATCGTTCGTCGCCAAACGGGAGATTGCCAACCTGATACTATCCACGGACGATGACGTGATTATCGCCGATCCGCAGAACGAATACGCACCGCTGATACGCGGACTCGGCGGCACGGTGATCGAGGTGTCGGAATCGTCTAAGCACCATATTAACGCGATGGATATGTCAGCGGGCTACAGTGATTCGGACAACCCGCTGATCTCCAAGAGCGAGTTCGTTCTGTCTTTCTGTGAACAGCTTGTGGGCACAGGCAAGCTCGGTGCCAGAGAGAAGTCTGTGATTGACCGGTGCATGACCAACGTGTACAGGCAGTACCTGAAGAGCAACTATACCCTCAAACCGCCGACGCTGAAGAATCTGTACGAAGAACTGAAGAAGCAGCAGGAGCCGCAAGCCAAGGACATCGCATTGTCGCTCGAGATGGTGACAAACGGCAATCTGAACGTGTTCGCTCATCAGACCAATGTGGACGTGGATAACCGCCTAATCGCGTACGGCATCCGCGACCTTGGCAAACAGCTCAAAACCGTGGGAATGCTTGTGATGCTGGACGCGATTCGTAACCGTGTTGCCCGGAACCGTGAAAAGGGTAAGCGGACGCATGTGTTCATTGACGAGATGCATATCTTCTTTGGGAATGAGCTTTCAAGCAACTTTCTTTCTGAGTCTTGGAAGCAGTTCAGGAAGGACGGCGCACTGGCAACAGGTATCACCCAAAACGTTGAGGATTGCCTGAAATCCGTCACGGCGCGCACGATGCTCGCCAACTCCGAATTTATCGTGATGCTTAATCAGGCCCCAACGGATCGGATGGAGCTTGCCAAACTGCTGAACATTTCGGAAACGCAGCTGTCATACATCACAAACGCGGAGGCCGGACAGGGCCTGATCAAGTGCATGGCGTCTATTGTGCCGTTCACAGACAAGTTTCCGAAGGATACTGAGCTGTACAGACTCATGACGACTAAGCCAGATGAGATGAAGAGACTTAAAAATTAAGGCAAGCGGCAGAGCCGGGAAGAGCGATCTCCCCGGCTTTTTGCTGTCTGCCGGAAAGAAGGATACTTTGAAGGATATACGGATAAAACCAAAAACAGTTAAGCCGAAAGCCTTGGATCAAGCCACCCGTCTGCCTCAGTATATGAAAAACGCTTTGGTGGATACGCGGGATAAAGCTAAGGAGATCAATTCAAAAGATGCTCACGGTACTCCTGAAAGCTACGCAACCGATCAGGTCTCGGGGAAGGCTTCGGATGCCGCGCAGAAAGCAGCCCATGAAACCGTAAACAGATCAAAGCAGATTGTAAACCGCGGTAGGCAGGAACTTAAGAAGCGGGTTCAGCAGAATGCGAGCAAGGCAGGACGCAGATCAGCCAAACAGGCCATAAAAGGAACAATCAAAACGGTTGATAGGAGTGTGAAGACGGCGAAGCATACCGTAAAAGCAACGGCGAGGACGATTAAAACCAGCGCACAGGCGGCAAAAACTGCCGCCAGAACAACCCAAGCGACGGCCAAGATATCCATACGTGCGGCTCAAGCAGCGGTAAAAGCTGCTGCGACGGCAATTAAGCTGTTGGCTAAGGCAGCAGCAGCAGCGGTTAAGGCAGTGGCGATGGCAATAAAGTCATTGATTGCTGCTATCGCTGCGGGCGGATGGGTTGTTCTCGTTATCGTAATTGTCGTAGGTGCCATTCTGTTTATCGTGAATTCGGCCTTTGGGCTATTTTATTCAAACGAAGAAACCGGCGATGCGAATACGATACCGATGTCACAGGCTGTGGCAGAAATCAGCGGTGACTTCAGCATATTTGTTGATCAGCAAGTATCCAATGCTTCGGTAGGTCACGGTAACGTCACGGTGGTATATGACAGTGGTATTGATGGGGACAGCGACAGCGTCAACAACTGGGTGGATGTTTTAGGTATCTATGCAGTCAAGACCACAATGAATGAAACGGAGCCGACAGAGGTCGCCACGGTCACAGCAGAGAAAAAGCAGATGCTTAAGGACATCTATTGGGAGATGAACACGGTTTCAATCAAA
This sequence comes from Alphaproteobacteria bacterium, assembly GCA_003245575.1. Lineage (GTDB taxonomy): Bacteria > Pseudomonadota > Alphaproteobacteria > Micavibrionales > Micavibrionaceae > UBA1573. Next base: position 5,480 of record QKCR01000122.1, read on the forward strand.
ACAGAAACCATAGAAGAGACCGATCCTGATAATGAAGAGGCGGAACCTGTCGAGAAGACCACCGTGCATGTCAGCATATCTTCAGAAAGCTATTCAGATGCTGCAGAAAGATATGGTTTTTCGGATGAGCAGGATGAGATTCTGGAAGAGATGATGGTCCCTGAATATCACCATATGTTCATTGCGCTGATCGGGATAGATTGCTACGGCGGACTGACTGCACAGGAGCTTGAGACAATACGGAACAGTCATCCGAATGACATTGGCGGCGATATCGTCCTACATGCCTTGACACGCTTGGGGGATCCGTATTCTATGGCGAAACGCGGACAAGGCAGTTATGTGGATTGCAGCTATCTTGTGAGATGGGCATATCAGCAGGCAGGTGTCACGTCGTATAAGGCAGCAACGGCGGCTGAGCAGGCGCGATATTGTGTAAATAACGACATGATTATCTCCAGAGATGAGCTTAGGCCTGGGGATGTGATATTCTGGCGCAAAAACGGTTGCGATTGTGGAAGGTACAAAGAAATCCACCATGTGGCGATATACATTGGAAATGGGCTGATCATAGAGGCAAGCTCTAGCCAAGGATGTGTACGGATAAAAGAGCTTTGGGGCGAAGGAAGCGGAGGGAAATGGCAAGTGATCTATTATGCAAGGCCTTTTCACACCACATAGTACGATCCAAGTCATATTCATACTACAGAAGCAACCTGTCAAAAAACAGATGGCGCATAACGTCATGGAGTATGGAGCAGACATATCCATATATACGGACATGTCTGCCCGAGAAATGCAGTGGAAAATTAATTTGAGCGACGCAGTAATAACATCGCTCGCGGAATCCCTTACACCAGAGCTCGAGTTACTTCCCAGTTGCTTTATCCTTGGGCACAAGTGCCCAGAAAACTGGATTTAACTATTAAGCGCTTTCTTTCTCATCAATATCCTTCATCAAAACAGTTGCAACAATCGCTGATTTTTCAGTCAGGTTACCGTCTTCAGTGAGGACGGGCGTGTCCAGAACCGCCTTTACAGTTACAGCCGCAGAAGCTGCACTGGCAATGATCTTTTTACTTTCTGTGGAATACAGAGAATAGTCTATGCCTTCATTTTTTATTATTGTTTTCATTCCGTAAACAAAAGGCATAAGATAAGCATCCAATCGTGCAAGCAGGTTATAAAACATATATGTTCTCCTGCGAATAGCGATGCATTGAACAGCGCCATTTTCTAATTCATTGCATATTTCATTGGCTCTTGCGGCATTTGATTTTGCATCTTCCAGGTTCTTTCCGGCTTTTGCTCCAATAATAATACCCATAACAAGTAACGCTGGACCTGCAACCAGCCCGCCAAGCACCGCAGTACCACCCGCCACGCCAAGTCCACCGGCAGCAAGAGAACCGCCTCCGAAGAATGCCAGGGTTGCATTGGAAGCCGCCACCCCGCTTAATGAAGCTATAGCCGTTCCGGTAGATGCCGTAGCAAACGTTGCAGCAGCACCATATGCTCCAAAGGCTGCAAGTGCACCTCCGGCGGCACCGGTTACAGACCCTTTTGCCAACGAGAACGAGAGCCTGCTCATTTCGCCGAGTTCCTCGAATGCTTTATGGTCAATATGCAACTTGTTCAGCTCCATAAAGCCAACAGATTCTTCAAAATCCACATTCTTTATCTGTTCAAAAGAATCAAGAAAAGATTTGATGCTACCATTTAATACAAAGACTTTTTCTTCACCGAGGTTCTGCAAGGACATTCCGCATTGTTTTCGTAGAAGGTCGAGTCTGTTGGCTGCATTTTCAATACGTTTGTTTGAGCCCGCGTTAATTGTTTTTGCATGTGATTGGTCGACACCGGCCTTTATTGTTTTCCCTATTCCAGTTGCGCCGGCCACAGCAGCTATCCCAATAAATAAAAGCGGTAAAGGCATAATATCCTCCTCATTCAGTTATGATGTATCACTTATAGTTATAGTTTTTTAGAATCAGTGGTGCTGTTACCATCTTTCTTGTGATTCTTTAAACTGCCTAGTAAATTGTCAGCTTTAGTACCTATCCCAGATGTGATAGGGGCTACCTTTTCTCCGATTTTTGCCGTTGCTTTCCCAAAGACCTTTTTAGTTTTTGTTCCTACGTCAGTTGCAATTGGACTGATTTTCTCTCCGATTTTTGATGTTACATTGACGAAAATACCGGAGTTGCTGTCATCGACATAAGGTTCATCAAGTTCAATCTCATCTTCAATTAAAGCTTTGGCGCTTTCAATAATGACCTTTTGCCTTTTTTCTAGCTCTTCAACGATAGGCCTTACCTCGGCATAAGTTTTGCCTGAAGCCTTAATCCATGCGCTCTCCTTTTCAACTGATGACGCAGTTTTGATAAGCTGCTCCATCTCAAGGAAAACGCTCTTGTCCATACTCATTGTACGAACAACGTGATTAATAATCCGTCGCTCTACTTCTGAATAATCATCATTGCTGATAGCGATTGCAAGCATATTCCAGACAAGAAGCCTAACGGTTATGCCCTGGTTTTGTTTTTCAACATTACGTAGCAACGCTTCATCAAGGCCTTCCTGGATAACATCGTAATAATCATCTGCACCCGAAGCAGTGGCTATCTGTGTTCTGCACTCTTTTACAATGGATTCTTTGTAGTCATCGAAGAATTCATTGTCGATCTCTCTCCCGATTTCATCGAACTTATCCAGCTCAATACCGCTTACCTCGCCATCCACCGCCATCAGATAATAAAATGCCTTCATTGCGTTCTTTTTTTCAATGATATTCAAAATACTGCCTCCTAAAATTTAAGTGGGATATCAGAGGACATAAAATCGTCAAATTCCCCTTGCGACCGAAACTGTATTTGGTGTCCTAATACCTCCTGAATCATGGTGTTCCCAGCAATAAAACCGTTAACATCATTCTCCATAATAGCTGTGTCCATTGTCTTAAAGCCCGTATCGAATACCTCCAAGTGTTCGGATAAATATAGCTCGACCGCAGCATTCATTTCTTTTCGGTACTGACAAATCAACCGTATAGCCTCTTCGCATTCAGCCTCTATTAGGATACGATTTTCAACGGCAAGTTCATATTCTTTCAACGAAGTGGCAAGTTCCTGATATACTGCAACTGTAGCTGCATACCCAAATGTGCTGCCCGCCATACCCGCCAGAACTTTAGTGGCAATAGAACCTGTACCTTTTACCGCAGCCAAGGCAATTGCTGAATACATGGCCGATCCGAGTTCCCCTACACCCTGCTCACCAAGAGTTTCTATGCACTGAGCGCCTGTCAATTCACCATTTAAATAACGAATCATCGTTTTCCCAACATTGACTGTTGTTGATACGAGGCCAGCAGCAAGATTGGTATTTGAGAGGCTTCGCATATAAACATGGGAAGAGTTTTTCAGGACGCCATTAATCACTGTCCCCGAAAACGCAGTTGCGTAGCTAAAAGCAGCACCGGTACCTATATCCTTTGCCACATCCAAAGCAGCATCATTAATCTCTTTTTCGCCCTTCATACAGGAGACCACGTTTTTGACAATCGAGATTGACCCGGAAATAACAGTACCGGTTTTTGCTTGATTGATTCCCGCTTTATGGGCAAGTTTTCCGACATCCTTTACAGTAGACCGCAGCGGATGCTCTCTTGCCTCTATAGCCTCGTCTCGGGTAAGACCGCTTCTACGCAGATTCTTCTTTATCTTCTCGTAATCTTCAATCTGAGCCTTCTTTTCGGAGGCAATTTTCACATTGCCGTCTTTTTCAGCACGTTCAAGTTGTTCTTTCAAATTTTTAATTTCTTTATCAATGCCGTCTTTACCCATTAGTGCTGCATAATCGTCATCGGCAATAGATAGTTTGGCGTCGGCATCTAAATACTTACGATACTTATTGCTTCTTAGTTTGTTTAGCAATTCATTTGGGGTTTTCCCGACAAATTTCATTTGAGCTCCCGAGCCTGGGATCTCTCTTCCGTTGGTATCTAATTTTTTTAAATCACAAATTGGATCGTTTACACAACCCATATCATCGGTTCTGATATATCTCTCAGCTTTACCTTTTACAATATTATCGGCGTTATTGCGAGCAACAGACTTTACTTCAGCTGAAAAACCTGCTTGTTGTTTTATATTTTGTTTTCTATATTCATCGCTTACCTTGTTTTGAGAAATTGATCTTAACCCTTTTTTTAGTTCTTTACCTGCATCTTTACCTGAAAATGCAGAAAAATGTTCCTTAACTGCGTTGCCATACCTGTCAACAATTTCTGCAGACGCACCTTCCATAGCTACGCGCTCAAGCATTTTGTCGTTCTCATTATTCTCTTTCTTCTTGTCGGACATTTAATCACCCCTTGCAGTTCTGTTACCAAGAGAATCTGTCTATGGAAAAATCAATAGTACATCTCCACATAGCTATAAGCCCTATCAAAGAGCTCCTTGTCTTTGATTTTATATTTAACCCAGATTACACTGCGCAGAGCCTTCTTTATCTCTTGTTTACCAGCAGTGGTGTTTTGCCACCCATCAAACCGTACGATCTTCACAATATCATCAATGTCGTTTACGATCCGTTCAACAATGATTGGAGTATTCGCATTTTTAACACTGTTGAAGAGCTCAGTCAGTGCCGCTTTACCTTTATCGATTTCTTCTTCTGGTACAGTCTCTTTTTCGGCTTCAGCGGCGTCTTTTGCTAATACCAGCAACATTTTAAGAAACTCGATACTGGTAATCAGACCTTGCTCATGCTTTTCTCTTAAGTCTTCTAACCTTTCTCCAAGTTTAATGAACTTAGGATCGTTGTTATGTTTCATAATTCGAGCAACCAGATTGATCTCAATTCTCTTGGTAACCGTCTTGATATCCTTTTTGCTTTCTAGGAACTCATCAATGATATCAGCATCCAAAGAAAGAATCTCCATGTCATCATGAACAGCCTCTACTGTGATGTTCTCATGCACAAGTTCGATGGTTTTAGCACCGAGAGCCGCCCATATTAACGAACCGCGGCCATCCGTCGGTTTTACAGATTCATAGACTTTAGTTATCCACAGATAATCTGCCTTATATGGAAGTAAGAACTGATCTGGTGATAGGGCTTCCCATGCTCGGTTCAGCACCCTGTAATCTGCCGCAAAGGCGTCCTTTTCTTCGTTTGTGGGTAAGCATTCTTGAGCAGCCATAAGGCCTTCCCAACCTTCTACGGTCCGATCCACTCCAAGAAAATAAGCAAGGCATTTCGTCAATAGTTCCGGCAACAGCTTTTTGACTTCAGCGATATTTGTAATAACTTGTTGCACATTCTTCTCATCAAAATCCAATGCTTTGGCGACATCGTCAAAGATGCCGATATAATCCACAATAAGCCCATGCGTTTTTTCCTGCCCGTAAACACGGTTCGTACGACAGATTGCCTGCAGAAGTGTATGATCTTTCATTGGCTTGTCAAGATACATAACCTGTAGAATAGGTGCATCGAAACCCGTCAGCAGCTTTGATGTGACAATTACGAGTTTAAGAGGGCTATTGGCTTCCCTAAACACATCAAGCAGCTTTGCTTCTGCATCGCGGTCTCTGCGAAAAGCTTTATATTTATCTTCTTTATCGTTATTGGTATCCATGACGATTGTGGATGCCTCTTCGCCGAGCAATTTGTCCAGTTCTTTTTTATATAGGAGGCAACATTCGCGGTCATAACAGACCACTTGCCCCTTAAACCCATTCGGTTCGACTTTAGTTTGATAATGGTTTGCGATATGAGCACAAACTTTGCGGATGCGATCCTTCGATTTCATGATCGACTCGAGCTTGACGCGTCTTGCAAGGTCTGCCTTCTCCAGCTTAGTTAAGTCTTTGGTCATTTCATCGAACGCTGCATCAACAATATCCTGATTAACATGAAGTTCCACTGGTACTGCTTCAAAATGCAGTGGCAGCGTAGCCTTATCACGAATAGAATCAGAGAAGGAGTAACGGCTCATGTAGCCCGTTTTGTCCTCCGCGGCTCCGAAAGTGAAGAATGTATTTTTATCCGTTCGGTTAATCGGCGTTCCTGTAAGCCCAAAGAAAAATGCGTTAGGCAGAGCCAATCTCATCTTCTCGCCCAGATCACCTTCCTGGGTTCTGTGTGCTTCGTCCACCATCAAGATGATGTTATCACGCGGGTTGAGCACGCCATCCACTTCACCAAATTTATATATGGTGGTGATCAGAATCTTTCGCATATCGCCTTTGAAGAAGCTAATGAGTTCTTCCTTGCTTGTAGCGCTTGTCAAATTTGGAATGTCAGAAGCGTTAAAAGTGGCGGTAAGCTGAGTATCAAGGTCAATGCGGTCATTGACGATAACGACCGTCGGATTTTTTAGTTCAGGCGACATGCGCAGCTTTTGTGCGGCAAACACCATCAGTAGCGATTTGCCGCTGCCTTGGAAGTGCCATATCAAACCCTTCTTTGGATAACCGGCTTTCACGCGTTCCACAATCAAATTAGCACCGACGAACTGCTGATAACGGCAGATGATCTTGTACTTGCGATACTTCTTATCGGTCGCAAAGATCGTGAAGAATTGGAAGATATCCATGATGATTTCCGGCTTTATCATGGCAGCAATACTGCGTTGCACATCAGCCAGTGTGCCTTCCTGCTTATTATCGGCTTCATGCCACGGCCCCCATATATTGATGGGCATATTCACCGAACCAAAGCGGAAACGCTTTCCCTCAGTCGCAAAGTTGAATACATTGGGGACAAATATCTGCGGGATGCTTTTTTCGTAAGCCGAGATATCTCCGGCTCCATCCAGCCAAGTGATAGAATTGCGGACCGGCGTTTTCAGCTCGCCCACTGCAATTGGAAAACCATTGATGAGCAGCACGATGTCCAGCCTTTTACCGCCTTCCTCCTTGGGGAATACCCACTGGTTGGTCACAACATATTCGTTGAGCGAGAGGTTTTCCTTTGTGACCGTTCCAAAAAAGCGGATGGGCACCATACGTCCATCTTTACCGAAGGGATATGAGTTTTCTTCGAAGATCAACTTCTTGAAAAGCTCATTCTGGGTGACAAGGTTATGTGGCTGAACGGTCAGTATTACAGTGCGCAGCTTATATATAATCTCATCCGCCCGGGATGGCTCATCGGCGATCTCGGGATTAAGGCGGATGAGCGCTTCCTTCACCATCGGTTCCACCAACACATCGGAGTGGTTGCGAGGCAGTTTATCCGCTGAAATATAATCCCAGCCGTTTTTACTGATGGTATCGACCACCATCTTTTCTAATTCAGCTTCGTTGAACACCCCTCGTACCTCCGTGAATGTTTTTATTCAGACATCTTTTCCATGAGCGCGTTGCGGCACCGTTCAAGGCTCTCAATACTTTGTTGCAGGGCAGATTTCGATTTGTCGGTCTGTTCCATAAACGATGCAAAACCTTTTTGCTGAGCAATCGGTGGCAAACTGATCTTATAATTTAAGAATATCTCTTCCTTAATTCTTTGGCGATTTGTCGACCCGCGGCTATTCTGTTTTATTTGCATAACGAAGTTTTCATCGAGAACCGATTTGATTAAAAAGTCAGGAGTCACTCTATCGTAATCAACGTAGAAAACAGGGAAATCCTTTGATACGACAGCTTGGTTTAAGGCATCAGGAATGATACCAAAAGCACCATTTCGGGCATCAATACGAGAATAAATAAACTGTTTTGGCTTTACTCTGTACGCTGAAAAAGGCTTAGGGTCATATCTTTCTATGCTGCGTTCTCTCACACCTTTTCCATATAACGCTACGGTTACATATTTCTCGTCCAGTGTATCAGTAATATATTCGCACTCAGTATGCTGTTTAAGAAGATCGCCAATCCTTATTTTAGGGTATTTATCGCTCCCAAACATCTCGATAAATTGTGCTTTAACAAGTTCGTCCGTTTTAGCCAACAGGCCCCTATAGGCTTTTCGAGTGTTCTCAAATGCCCATAATAATTCCGCAAGCTTTGATTGCTCTTCAATTGGCGGGAGGCTAAACTCTAGTTCGGCTATATCACGCCAGTTAATTGTGGGAGATAGAGAACCTACCGAGATCTGGATTGCTGCATCAAGAAACTGCTTCGAACTAATGAAGAAGGGGAAAAACTCTTTACTTATTACTTCCGTACGTGGACGCAATACCATACCATGAGCCGAAAAAATACCGTTAAAAGGAGCAATAGCAACTTTGCGTTGGTACGCACGCCGCTTACCAAAGAGCACATCGCCTTCTTTCATCACCAATTTTTCACCAATAGGAGCAACTTCTGATCCGAAACGTGTCACCTGTAAACACTCAGGATCGAGGTGTTCAAGGCCTATATAGACATACTTATCTTCCTCGGTAGGCTTTTTCTTTTCGGTGGAATTTATTGCAATCACGTCAAACCTATGTTTAGCCATTTTCCTCACCTGCCAATTCTGCCAGAAGCGCTTGTAATTCTTCACATGATGTTCTTAAATAAGCACGACTCTCGTTCCACAGCTCAATGCTCTCATTTACTTCTATCATTTCTGTAGTCGTGGTACCGGATATATCATGAAAATATAGCGGAATATTCAACGAATAGTTGTTTTGCTCAATATCAGGTATTTTTACCAGGGTGGCAAAATTGTCAATACTCTGGTATTCCCGGTAAGTATCCGCTATTTTTCTTATATGATAATCTTCAAGGTAACTTTGTCCGTTTTTACGAGTGACTTCATTAACAGCATTGATGAACAGTATGTGTCCTCGGCGTTCTGGCCGCTTATTGGTACGGCAGATGGCAATACACGCTTCCATTGTTGCATTGAAGAATAAGTTGGGGCCTAACCCAATTACACATTCCAGTAAATCACTCTTTATCAATTTTTCGCGCATGTCCTTTTCTTCTTTGCGGAAAAGAACACCATGCGGATAGAGTATCGCACAGCGACCTGTTGTCGGGTCCAAGCTTTTTAATATGTGCTGGAAGAAAGCATAATCAGCCCGGCCCTGGGGCGGAGTGCCAAGGAAATTGCGTCCGTATTTGTCGCTTGCAAACGCATCACGATCCCACTGCTTGATCGAATACGGCGGATTAGCCAGCACCAGATCAAACGTCTTAAGCTGTCCGTTTTCAATAAAAGCAGGATTTTTCAACGTATCGTCGTTGACGATCTCAAAATCCTTCACACCGTGCAGAAACAGGTTCATACGTCCAATGGCAGATGTCAGCGCGTTGATCTCCTGCCCGTATAAGTGCACATTGCGCCACTCTTTCCCCTGATCTTTCAGGTAGGCAATGGCGGATATCAACATGCCCGCACTGCCGCAGGTGGGGTCGTATATGGATTCGCCCGACTGTGGTTGCAGCATTTCTGTCATCAGATGTACAACTGTGCGGTTGGTATAAAACTCCTGCGCAGTATGCCCGCTGTCGTCCGCAAATTTCTTGATCAGATATTCATAGCCCTGGCCCAGCTCGTCTTCGGGGCAGTTCTCTATAGAGAGCGTTTTAGTGGAAAAATGCTCGATTAGGTTTTTCAGAAGCGGGTCCGGCAAACGGTTTTTATTCGTCCATGCGCCGTCACCGAAAACGCCTTGCAGCTTTTCTCTATTGGCGTTTTCAATGGTACGGAATGCATCAACAATAGCTTTCCCTACGTTTTCAGGAACTTCCCGTACATCCTTCCAGTGCGCGCCTTTCGGTACAACAAAGCGGTGATTCTCCTCCCATTCCAGCGCTTCCTTATCACCGTCGTATTCCTCCAAAATCTGTGCGCATTCCTCGTCGTATACATCGCAGATGCGTTTAAAAAACATGAGCGGGAATATGTACTGCTTGTAGGCACCGGCATCAATATGGGTTCTTAAAAGCACAGCGGAATTCCAGAGGTAAGATTCCAGTTCATCCAGTGTTATTCGTTCACTCATTGATGTATCCCCCTTCCACAAGCAGTGCTTTGAGCTTTTCTTCGGCATCATAGACCGCTTCCACCGCGGCGTAATAATCTTTTTTGACCTGGGCGGGATCGATGGTTTCCTGCACCTGTTTCTCGATATAGCTATTGACCTGTAACGTATAATCCTTCTGTGTTAGATCGGCAATCGTAACGACCTTGGCTTTTTCGGTAGCATCTATGTATGCCTCATACAGGCCAAAGACTTCGTTTACATCGTCCGCAGTCATCACATTCTTTGCCCGACGCGCTGTGTAGATAGATGTTGCATCAATGAGGCATACCTTGCCCTTATGAGATTCAGACTTGTTGTTATTGAGGAGCAGAATACACGCCGATACGCCAGCCCCGTAAAACAGGTTGCCGACAAGAGTTACCACACACTCCAGCTTGTCCGATAAAATCAGCTGTTTGCGCATCTCCCCTTCCTTGCCTCCCCGGAAAAGCACACCCTGCGGAAGAACAACCGCACATCGACCGTTTTTACGGTCCATTGATTTTACCATGTGCTGCAGCCAAGCAAAGTCGGCGTTTGAATCAGTAGGTGAACCCCAAATGTTGCGGCCATATACGTCCGATGAAAACTGTTCTGCACCCCAGCTTTTCAATGAAAACGGAGGATTCGCAATAACGCAGTCAAAGGTCTGCAACTCGCCGCGATACAAATAGTTCGGAGAGCGCAGCGTGTCGCCCTGAGTCACCTTAAAATCACGCGCTCCGTGTAGGAACAGGTTCATGCGCGCAATAGCTGAAGTGGCGAGGTTTTTCTCCTGACCATAAATCTTTCCGTACACCAATTTGTCGTCATGTATATAGTGAATCGCTTCAATCAACATACCACCAGTTCCACAGGCCGGATCATATACGGTTTCACCCGGTTTTGGTGCCAGCAATTTGACGAGCAGTTTGACCACCGGCCGTGGGGTATAGAACTCTCCGGCGTTCTTTTTAGAGAGATCAGCGAACCGCTTGATCAGATATTCATAACTGTCACCCATTACATCGGCGGAATAGTTCTCATTACCGACTTTGATTTTTGACATGTGCTCTACAAGGTCTTTGAGACGTTCATCGGACAGCTTACTTTTATCGGTCCAGTTCGCGTCATCGAAGCTAGAGAACACGCCAGATAGCGTATCGGGGTTAGCTCTCTCAATCCCTACCATTGCATTAACAATCGCGCTGCCGACATTTTCACTCTGCTCTCGTACATCGTTCCAGTGGCATCCGTCCGGAATGACAAAGCGATGGTTCTCGGGGAAGCTGGCATACTCCTCGTCGCCGCCGGATTCCTCCAAGGCACGTACGGTTTCCTCATCATAAACGTCGGAGAGACGCTTAAAGAATAAAATTGGTGTGACATAGCTCTTGTATTCGTCTTGGTTGATAGGACCACGCAGTATGTTACACGCTTCAAATAAATGTGCGAATAACTGTTGGCTTGTCGTCTGCTCGTTTTCCGCATAGCTGGACAATAAGTCATCATCAGCGACTTCAACAGCCGATTGCATCATCTGTTCTCTTGGTCCATTTTTAACTTTTTTACCGTTGGGAGATTTCTTAACCGTAACCCTCGCTTTGCCAGATGTCTTTTCAAGACTTGGCTGATACTCGTTTTCAAAGTCAATGAGTATATTTAGAAGACGCTCATCAAGATACGTCAAAGCGTGCTTTCTGATGTCGGTTGGTATGCCGTAATATGCCTCGGCTATACCTCCGGTAATTGCCGCTAATGTGTCGCTATCTCCGCCAATTGATATTGCATTTCTGATGGCATCTTCAAAGCCGGTAGATTCGAGAAAAGCCATAATTGCTTGTGGAACGGTATCCTGACACGTTTCGTTAAATTGGTATGTATCGCGGATCCCATTCAATGTGAAGTTCATTGGATAATAAGTCTTATCAATATAATCTCTGATATCTAGGATATTGTTCCCGTTACGGGCCATAAAAATAGCAACGGTAGTAGCCTCTGCACCTTTGATACCTTCGGGATGATTGTGCGTAACTTCAGTTACTTTTCTGGAAAGCAAAACAGCTTCTTCAAGGCTGTTTGCTGCAAAGCCACAAGCGCTTACGCGCATGGCAGCTCCGTTGCCAAAGCTGTTGTATGGTTTTGGGGCATCTGAGTACATCCACTGACGAAACATGCCACCATAGCCGCAATCGGGATAAGGCCGTCCGACTTCTTGCATATATTGGACCGAGAGTTCGCTAAGTTTATCCCAGTTTCGGTTTGATTGCATAATTGCTTTTGCAATGGCGAGTGACATGATGCTGTCGTCTGTTATTGAACAATGGTATGTAAGAAATTCAAAACTCTTTGATTTGATATTGTTCCATTCAAACCGCGAACCAACGATGTCCCCAATAATAGCCCCTAACATCCATTCACCCCTATGAAATATAATACCAGTATAATCCACATAGTGTACAAAATAACGGTCTATGTGTGTATTACTATTGATTTATACTGCTATTTTAACAGAAAAGCACTAAATATCAAAGAACGGGATAAAAATATGGAAATTTATTTATTTAACTATTAAGACGCTCTAAGTCATGAAACTTTTCTTATAATTCTTCTTTTTGCCAGTTCCACGCTCTTTACAGCTGTCCGTTTTATGGTACACGTTTTGCAATTTTTCTGTTGAAACGCGAACATATGTTTGCTATAATAGAAACCATAAAACGGAATTAAAGGAGACTATATATGGGCAACATTATAGAATTTAAAAAACACATACAACAAACTAATGATTTCTCAGCAGGAATTTATTCAAACAACAAGTTATTACAGCCAGTCCATGCTTTTGATTGCCCTGTACCGCTGTATTCAGACGAGGAGGGCCAGCTTTATACCGCGTTTTATTATTCAGCTACCGGGAAAACAGTAGCTATCCCATTTTTTGATGATGCTCAGAGCATGGTTGAATATGAGAAGAAAAAGGGCCAAAGCATAACAAAATCGGTCACGTCAGAGTTGAGATAGCTTCAAGGAGACACGTAAATGAAAGAAGAAGACAGCCCTCTAAAAAAACTTGAATTGATTGTTGAACGAGATAAACGGCTTAATATTGAGGCTTTTCACAAAGCAAAATTGCTGCTGCGTATATATCGCGATGTTGTATGGAGAACCCAGGAGGTCATGTATGACGCTGACGCTGAGGCTTATGACTTTGGCGGACGGAGAATTGCTGAGCTGGCAGATTACCTTTCATACGATTTCGTCATTGATATTGATAAAGAAAAAGCTGAAAACAAATTGCTCAGTATTGCAGAAACTAAGTTTCTTGTAGATTTGGTTGATAAAGCACTGCTTAAATTAAATGCATACCCGGATTTAGGCCAACTTTATTTTGATATACTAACTAAGCAGTATATCAATAAAACTAAGTATACTGACGTGGAGCTTATCGAAACACTCAGTATTGAAAGAACGCAATATTATAAACGAAAGAAGGAAGCCGTAAACCTCTTTGGAGTTATTCTATGGGGATATATAATTCCACCAATAAGAGACTATCTTAACGGGTCATCAGACTCCAACCTAAATCCAATGACCGAACGGTTAGCGGACATATGATGTACGTATAAAGCACTATATATGTACGCGTACCGAATTGTAAGTGTATGTCAATATAAATAGAATGGTTATTGTGGAGATAGCATAACTTCTTAGCCTCATCTTATATCGAGATGGGCTATTTTTTTGCCTGTTTCCAAAGTGAATAACCATTAACCGAAAGGTCGCAGAGCAAATCTGTGGCCTTTTTGTTTTGGGGAAAGGAATCTCTGTGCACATACACGATCCGCCGACTTCTGTCTGATTTTCAGCCAAAAAAATCAAACGGAGGTCAATACAATGAAAAACAAGCTATATAAAAAACAACGTGAGAAAGGAACAATTCGAGTAGGTGAAGTTATGTTTGTTGTTACGGGTGATGAATACGCACAGTACTATGCGGAACTGGAAAGAAAAAAATATATACGGCGTCAGGAAAAAGGAAGAAGTATATCATTTGAGCTAGCAATTAAAGACGGTTTGCCAATTGATATATTATCAGGGATACCTCCAGTATCTATTGAAGAAGAAGCAATTAAAAACATCTTAATAGAAAGGATGCTAAAAGCAATAGGGCAGTTGGAAGAGACAGACAGATCTCTGATCCAGCTGCTCTTTTTTAATGGTGTTTCTTTGAGGGAATTATCAAGAAGAACAAGCATACCTTTGACGACGCTTCATCGTAATCGAGTGCGTATACTAAAAAAAATAAAAAAACTTATGGGATTTTAAAAATAAAGCGGAACACCAGCCTCATTTTTTCCTTTCGGGTATTGGAGGGTTTTTTCTACTCCATGTACCTTGAAAAAAGAATACAAGCAGGATGAATACTTTCTCCATGTGGCCCGGGGAGGGAAAGCCGAATGACAGGTACGCCAAGACCGAAATAGCGTGAGCGATCTATACTATGTCATAATGAGCTCTGGCAGGCTCAGGCGATGACCCATATGGAAGGATAATGATACTTGTGCATAGTCGAGGTTAGGTCCCAGAGTGTACCCCGCTCGTTGAGGGGGTGGTGAGATTCCAATGAGGCAAAAGCCAATTGCCGTTCATGATGCTGTGAATCATGATGCTGTGAATTAGTACTGATGTTAACAGGGCGCAGTCTGTAACTAATGACTACGCCCTGTTTATCTTTTAATGAGAGCAGCTACTTTTCAAAGATATCTTGGGAGGTCACAAAGATGAGTGAACAATATAAAAGCATGGAAGAGTTACCCCTGATGCTTAATGCCCATGACATTATGAGTGTGCTTGGCATTTCGCGAGCATTTGCCTATAACATAATGCATGATAAATCCCTGCCGGTTATTGTGATCGGAAAACGCCGGGTCGTGAATAAGGACAAGTTTTTTACCTGGCTGCAAAAATGCGAACATACTGAGGAGGCATGCCGTGGCTAATAACAAACGCTCAGATGGGTTTTATCAAAAGAATATCACTGTAGGAAGAAAAGCGGATGGATCAT
>QKCR01000025.1 GCA_003245575.1 Alphaproteobacteria bacterium
CGCTATCATATTGATATTTATATAATTTGTTTAATTCTTGTTGAAATTGAATATATGGCCTTGCCAAACTTAAGGCAAGTTTGGTAAGCAAACTGACCAACTATCCAAGGGAATATATAATGTCATATCACGTTTTTCACGTCTGCGGTCCAAAAGATGCCCCTATGGCAGGGATTGGAGATTATATTATTAACAGCGCCAATGCATTATTAGGAGAAGGCTTCTCTTCTTCATACGTTTCCCGCGCATCGCATGGAATTGTTTGGGATGATACTGCCGAAGCTACAATGGAAAAAATTATTGCTGAGGAAACTCCTGCAGGAAAGATACCTGTTATTCATACACATATGGCCGTTCCCTTTTGCGGAGCGGGATTGTCGCCAGAGTTTTTGAAAAAGTACAAGTCCGTAGCAACGGTTCATGAAATTAAAGAGCTGGATGATGCAGGCCAATTATATAGCTTGGACTTTATCGAGGCAGTTGATGGTTTGATTTATACCATGCAGTCAGAATATGACTTTACTCAAGCCCTGATAGAAAAACATAATAGAAATATAAATCTCGCTGAAAAAACCGTGTTTATCATGGTACCTGCCGGTATTCCTGATGCGGAGGATTTTAAAACCCACCACAAGGGGTTCGAGAATAAGACGAATGATGTTGCATTCTTTGGTATGATCCGTCCGGGTCGCGGCATGGAAGGTACTCTTGTTTCTTTTGCCAACAAGCTTAAGGCCGCACAGCCAGATAGCACCTTGCGTATTGTCGGATCAAGTGTTTGGGAAGAAGTCAGTATCCCTGAAATTGATAATATCCTTCATGAACTCTCTATAGCAACATTCCCAGCACAAGCTTCCGAACTTCAAGTATGTTCGGGGCCTGCTCTTGTTGAAAAAATTATACAATTGCAAAATTCGACTGCATTCAAAGATCGCGCTTTGAATATTCACATTCATTTTGATGAAGAGATTAAAGATGTGGTGCGCATTCTTAGCAGTTGTAAATTTGCCTATATGCCCTTTACACGTGGAGCGACCGATCACAGCAGCAGTTTGCCTACAACTGTCGGTTTGTGCCCGATAACCATTTCCAATATTGGTGTGCAAACCAAAGGGAATGTCCAGAATGTTATCTATCCTTCTGAAAATGCAGATGAAGCAGTAGAAATTATCAGTGATTTTATCTCCGGAAACCGCACTCCGCTTGATATGACAGAGGCAATTTCCATCTATATGAATGAACGGTGTTGGAAAAACCTTGCAATTATCTCCAATACGCTTTATGAAAAACTCGTTTCTTAAAACTTAGAAGAGAGGCTTTCATGTCTTATAAGGTATTCGTTGTCGCCGGCCCTAGAGATAAAAAAATGGGAGGCATTGGTGATTATGCTTATAATCTGGCTAGTGAATTAGGAAAATTAGGAGTTTCCGCCGTTAATCTCACCTCTACCGAGTTTGGCGCTCCATGGGAAAATGATAATTTTCATGAAACCCTCTCTACAGATGCAGTTGAATATCATGATGAGTATGTGGCTCGCTTTTTGGCCGACCATACGGAAGAAGGCGTCAC
Organism: Alphaproteobacteria bacterium; assembly: GCA_003245575.1. GTDB lineage: Bacteria > Pseudomonadota > Alphaproteobacteria > Micavibrionales > Micavibrionaceae > UBA1573. The sequence continues at coordinate 1,570 of QKCR01000025.1, forward strand.
TCCGGTTCTTCACTTGCAAATGTGTGTCCCCTATTGCGGTTTTGTCGTCAGTCCTGATTTCTGTAAAAAAATCCCAACAGTTATCACTGTTCATGAATTTTCTAGAATTTCTCCAGAGGGACGCACGCTCACGAAAGAATTTGCGCGCGCATCCCTACAATTAGCATTCTCCAAAAAAGCCGAATATGAGGCATTGGTTGCTTCATTTGAGGATGAACCTGACGTTGCTGCTGCAATTTCTGCTAAATCCAGTTTTCAAGACATCCCATCTAACTTTGTTTTGCCTGAAAGTGCAGATCAAACTTTTGCTCCTGCTGAAAATTGGGATATTGCGCATTTCGGCATGATCCGCCCCGGTAAAGATATTGATAAAATCTTACGCGTTGCCGAGATGATTAAAGAGCAAGGTCTTCCTTCTAAAGTTAAAATCATTGGATCCACGCTCTGGCAGGCTTCGAGCCCAAAAGATATGTCAGATTTGTTAGTGGATATGATCGGATCAACATTTGGGCCTGAACATTTGAATGGTATTGATGCTGCAAATCCCAAATTGCTTGGAGATAAATTGGTTGAGCTTAATCAACTTGTGCCGCTTGAGGATCGGTTGATCCCTGTTGAATATTATTTGGATATGCCCGACGCGGAAGTTCTACGGGTCCTATCAGAGTCCAAACTTGCCTATATGCCATTCTCTGATGGAGCGTCAGAGCATAGTGGTAGTCTTCCACCGGTAGTGGGATGGTGTCATGGCGTTATTTCCAAACATTCGACAGAAATTACCCCTGATTACTTTGGCAATATTATGTATTTTGCAGACACACCAGAAGAGGTGATCGAACATCTGAAAGCTGCTATAGCTGATCCGGCAGACTTGAATGCAAAACATGCCTCTCCAGAGCGCAGAGAATATATTGAAAACAGACGTTTTTCTAGCGTTGCCCAGCAAAACGTAGCCCTTTATAGCAAGCTGGAACTATAAGCTTTCTGCCGAAATCATATAATACGTATTACCAAGGCCCTTGTGGGCCTTGTTTCACATTACCACAGGCTTTAAAAACCTCTCGCATTTGGTGAAAAACTCTCTATAAGTTTTGGGGTCTCAGAATTGTAATTTTTTATAAAAAAGGACCCTCAATGACTTCTACAGCCACCGCTCAGGCTTCTCCTTCCTCCCAAACTGATATGCGTCAAATGGCAAATGCTATCCGCTTCTTAGCTGCTGATGCAGTTGACAAGGCGAATTCCGGTCACCCCGGCATGCCCATGGGGATGGCAGATGTTGCGACTGTCCTTTGGTCCAAGTTCATGAAGTTTGACCCGAAAGCTCCGACGTGGGCTGATCGTGATCGCTTTATCCTTTCAGGTGGTCATGGCTCGATGCTTCTTTATGCGGTCAATTATCTGACTGGCTATGACAAGATTACTATCGAAGAGATTAAAAACTTCCGTCAGCTTCATTCTCTTACTCCAGGCCACCCTGAAGTGATGCAAGATGCTGGGATTGAGATGACAACCGGTCCGTTGGGTCAAGGGATTGCAACTGCAGTCGGTTTTGCCTTGGCAGAACGTATGCATGCCGCTCGTTTTGGCGCTGACCTCGTTAATCACAAAACATACGTTATGTGTGGTGACGGTGATTTGATGGAAGGTATTTCACACGAAGCCTGTTCTTTCGCCGGACACATGAAGCTCTCTAATCTTGTTGTCATGTATGATGACAACAACATCTCTATTGATGGGGATACATCCCTTTCTTTTACTGAAGATGTTTTGAAACGTTTCGAGGCTTACGGATGGGCAACCGACCGTGTTGACGGGCATGATTTTGATGCGATTGAAGGTGCTCTTGCCAAGGCTCAATCTTCAGATCGCCCTGTTCTGATTGCTTGTAAAACAAAAATCGGCTTCGGCGCCCCTAACAAGCAAGGCACGCATGGCGTTCACGGTTCTCCACTGGGATCTGATGAAAATACAGCAGCGCGCGCGCATTTGGGATGGACGGCTGCTCCTTTTGAAATTCCTGCTGATATTCTTCATGCATGGCGCAATGTCGGCACGCGCAATCAAGCAGCGCGTGTTGAGTGGGACAAACGATTGGCAGCATCTTCTGCTAAGGCAGAATTTGAAAAATCTTATGCAGTTGATTGTTCTGATGTTGTATCTGCTGTCATGGACGATGTGCGCAAAGCCTTTGCTACGGATAAGCCGAAACTCGCGACACGTGCCTCATCGGGTAAAGTTTTGGAATATCTTGTTCCCAAAATGGCAAACCTGATTGGCGGGTCTGCTGATTTGACTCCGTCTAACAATACTCAAACAAAAGCATCTTCTGTTGTCTCTCCTGCCAGCGGATATGCAGGGCAGTATATTCACTATGGTGTTCGCGAATTTGCGATGGGCACGATTATGAACGGCCTTACTCTCCATGGCGGATTTATTCCGTATGGCGGCACGTTCATGAGCTTTACCGATTATGCGCGCCCTGCCATTCGTTTGGCAGCGCTTATGAAACAACGCGCCATTTATGTCATGACCCACGATTCAATCGGTTTGGGTGAAGATGGGCCAACGCACCAACCTGTTGAACATTTAGCTGCACTGCGCGCTATTCCGAACTTGTTGGTGTTACGCCCTTGCGATGCCATGGAAACTGCCGAGGCTTGGGAGTTGGCTTTGAACAATTCAACTGGCCCAACCATTCTGGCTTTGACACGTCAAGGTGTTCCTGCGCAACGTGATGATGATTTGGAAAACAAATCTGCCCGCGGTGCTTATATTTTGTCCGAAGCTTCTTCTGAGCCAAAAGCTGTGTTGTTTGCCACAGGTTCCGAAGTGTCTTTGGCTATGTCAGCTCAGAAAGAATTGGAGAGCCGTTCCATTCCAACACGCGTTGTGTCTGTGCCGTCATTCGAATTGTTCCGTCAGCAAGATGATGCTTACCGCGCATCTGTTTGCGGCTCTAAAGCAGCAATCAAAGTTGCATGTGAGGCAGGCATTCGCCAAGGTTGGGATGCGATTATCGGATCAGACGGTGCGTTTATCGGCATGACAGGTTTCGGAGAGTCTGCGCCTGCAGAAATTCTCTATCGTCATTTCGGTATTACGTCCGAAGCGATAGTTGAAGCTGTTACGAAGAGGGTTTAATCCCTCTTTTTTTTAATTAACGCAAAGCACGCAAGGAACGCAAAGAGTATGGCAAATGCAGAAGAAATAGAGATACAAAAGGAAATTTTTCTAAGAGAAAATATTATCTCTATCTATCTCTTTGCCGCCAAAACTCTTATAACATTAGCATCAGCGACTTTAGCCCTTAGTGTAGGTATTCAAGGCCTATTAGATGGCGAAAAAAGTTATAAACTTACTCTGCTTTTAATTTCGGGATGGGGGTTTATCCTCTTTTCAATAGTTTTAACGGCATATGCCGTTAAAACAGGGATAGAAATTTTATATACTTATTACAATAATATAGTAAGTCATAAACCTGAAATTGACAAAAATACAGCAAGTGCAGAGACAAAGATGTGGATGTGTATAAGCAATGGATTTATATCTTATATTTTAGGCATAATTTTTATTCTTTGGTTTATTTACTATAATTTTTTACACTAAACCCTTTGTGTTCTTTGTGTTCTTTGCGTTAAAAATCCAAGAAACTCATATCACAGAATTGCCCGACCATATAAACCAGATTTCTCGTCAAGTTTTTGATGCGGCTGTTCATGTTCATTCTACGCTCGGCCCGGGACTTTTGGAGAAAGCATATGAGGAATGTCTTTTTTATACTCTCCAAAAAAGAAGACTTAAAGTAATCAAACAGGTTGAACTTCCTATTATTTTTGAAGAATTAACTGTTTCAAATGCTTTCCGACTGGATATGCTTGTGGAAGATCAGGTTATTCTGGAACTTAAATCCTGCGAAGCCATATCTCCGCTTC
>QKCR01000036.1 GCA_003245575.1 Alphaproteobacteria bacterium
AAATTTCTCATAAAGCTGCTGATAGGCAAGCTTGTCTTTGTCGCGATCGTTGCTTTTTGTGTCTGGTTTTTCTGGCCAACCCCCAGATAAATCGGAGTAATTATATTATTCTCAAGTCGGGTTTATTTTTTCATAAATTTTTCTTGCGTCAGTCTGTCGCAGGGTGTAATCAGGCCTCAGTATTTATTCATAACAGATATGAGGTTTTAGTATGAATAGTTCTCTCGCCCCCCAAGATGACGTGGCTACTTTAGGGCTTCGTTATAACTTTGATCTGGTCTCTACTAACGGGCTGCGTTTGGTCGCTTTAGAGCAGTATTTGACTCCGATCAATAGAGCGGCAGCCGAATTGATTTTTGATGCACCGAGCACAAAAGCTCGTGCAATGGATGCTCTTCGTGAAGGTAAAATTGGACGAATTGCATCTGAAGGGGCAACCAACTTGCTTGCGGATGTCTGGCACGATGGTATGCCTGACAATGTCGGAAAAGCTCGTGAAGTTTATGCGCGGACTGCGATTAAGAACTCATTCTTGCTCTTGGCCTTCAGAAGCGGCGCGTTAAAACCAGAAGAGCTGGTGTCTTTTGTAGATCCTGCGCTTGCCAGTGAAGATACTGCGAAATATCTCGATCAAATCGGATTTCCTGATATGTCTAAAGTTGTTTTGGCGGCTGTACAAGCCAAAGCACCTGTCGTGGCCTAGGAATCAGTTCGAACTATCTTTTTTATGGCCGGAGGCGCGTTCCTCCGGCTTTTTTATTGTTTTGAGCCATGGGATTTGCTACGTCTCCATCCATGGCAGGAAACCGCGTACTTCTCTCAGTTCAAGAGGCGCTTGTGACCTTCGGGGGCAAGCCTGTTTTTGAAGATTTGACCTTTCATATTATGGAGGGTGACCGCACTTGTCTTGTGGGGAAGAACGGGGCAGGTAAATCCACGATGATGAATATCATTCGCGGGTTGAAAGATATTGATATGGGAGAGCGTTGGGTTCTGGCGGGAACTACCATCGGTTATTTACAGCAAGATGTTGTCCCGAAACCCGGTCAGACGGTCAAAGACTTTATTTTGGAAGATTTAAAAGAAGAAAACCAGACGGAAGCTTTCACGTACCGGATGGAGATGGTGGCCGAGCCTTTGCATATTGCGTTGGATGATCGTATGGATCAGCTTTCAGGCGGGCAGATGCGTCGTGCGGCGTTGGCGCGTGCTTTGGTCGAAGACCCTGATATTTTGCTTCTGGATGAGCCGACCAACCATTTGGATTTGGATGTCATTATCTGGCTAGAGAATTACCTTAGGTCTTATCGTGGGGCTTTCCTCTGTATCAGTCACGACCGTAAATTCTTGGGCAATATCTCAGACAAAGTTTTTTGGCTTGATCGCGGCAAGCTTCGTATTTGTCCGAAAGGCTATGCGCAATTTGATGATTGGGCGCAGTTGTTGATTGACCAAGAAGAGCGTGAACTCAAGAACCGCGAGAAGATGCTCGAGATAGAAGTCGAGTGGGCGTCGCGCGGTGTGAAGGCGCGCCGTAAGCGTAATGTGCGGCGTTTGGCCCTCATGAAAGAAGAGCGCGATCGCTTAAAGGCTGATAAATCCGCATTCTTACGCATGATGGCGAAGGTTGATGTCGAGGGCGGGTCGTATGAAGGATCGTCCAAGATTGTTGCCGAATTTATCAAGGTGCATAAGAGCTTTGAGGATAAGAAAATTCTGGACGGGTTTTCTTTGCGGATTACCAAGGGCGACCGTATCGGGATTCTGGGTAAGAATGGATCGGGGAAATCGACATTTTTAAAATTGTTGATTGATGAATTAGAGCCTGATGCGGGGAAAGTTAAGCGCAACAAAGAGATCGAGTTTTCTTATTTCGATCAGTCGCGCAAAGATTTGAAGTTGGATGAATCGCTATGGCTTAATCTTGTGCCGAATGGCGGGGATTATATCAATGTCATGGGCAAGCAACGCCATGTCTGCGGTTATTTGAAAGATTTCTTGTTTGATCCTTCGGGGGCGCGGCATAAGGTTTCGACATTGTCGGGTGGGCAGAAAAACAGATTGCTCCTCGCCAAAGTTCTCGCAGACCCAAAATCTTTCCTGATTCTGGATGAGCCGACCAATGATTTGGATATGGATACGCTCGATGTTTTGGAAGAAATATTGAGCGCGTATCAGGGGACTTTGATTATTGTCTCGCACGACCGTGATTTTCTGGACCAAACTGTGTCAAAAATTCTGGCCTTTGAAGGGGATGGTGTGATTGAAGGGTATATCGGCGGGTATTCCGATTATCTTGAGGCACGTAAGAAATTTTCCCAGCCGCAGAAGGTTGAAGAAGAGGCGGTGAAACTCTCTGTTATCGCGGATAAGCCAGAAGTTAAGGCTGCGCCTAAGAAATTGTCTTATAAATTGCAGTTCGAGCTGGATAATCTGCCTGAAAAGATTGCAGGTCTTGAGCAGGAAATTTCCGATTTGGTTGTGATGCTCCAAGATGCCGGGCTTTATACACGCGATACGGATTTGTTTTATAAATCATCTGAGCGTCTCACTGCTGCTAAATCCGAGTTGGAAGAGGCTGAGATGCGGTGGTTGGAATTAGATGAGATGGTCAACGCTTCCTGATTAGTTGCTGCTTAGCATAGCCACTGTGCCGATATAGGCGACGTAGGCGCCGAGCAGGATACCGCCTTCGACACGGGAGATAATCTTTCCCGAAAAGGCGAAGACCAACAAAGCGGCAGAGGCTGCGACCATGACCCAGACATCAAAGTTCAGAACTTCCTGCGGAACGGGGATTGGTTTGACCAGAGATGTAATCCCCAGAATTGCCAAAATATTAAAGATGTTCGAACCGATGACATTCCCCAAGGCGACGTCTGATTGTTTTTTAATCGCGGCCATAATGGAGGTTGCAAGTTCAGGCAGGGATGTTCCGACCGCAACAACGGTTAAGCCAATTACTGCGTCTGATACGCCTAGGCCCTTTGCCAGTTCTGTTGCACCTTGGACCAGCATATTGGCTCCCAAGACAAGCAACGCCATGCCGCCGCACGTAATAAGCAAGTTTAGAGGAACTGATTTAAATGGTGTCGGGTGGGCTTCGGTTTCATGTTCACGCATCTCACCTGCTTGACCTTTTTCTTGTTTTTCAATGTAGAATGTCAGTCCGAGGTAAAGTGCAAGCAAAGTTAGAAGGATAATGCCTGTTACTGCGTTTAAAACACCGACGAAACAGGCCAGAACAAATAGGCCAGTCACCGCCGCCATGACCATGCCGTCACGCAGAATGGCTTCACGTGGGCAGACCATCGGAAAGAGAAGTGCGGAGGCACCGATAATCAGCAAGATGTTGGCGATGTTTGAGCCGATGACATTGCCGATGGCGATGCCTGATGCGCCTGAGAGGGCTGCTTGAATGGAAGTTACGAGTTCGGGGGCAGATGTTCCGAAGCCGACGAGAGTCAGGCCAATCACAAGTTTTGAAACTCCCATTTTGGTGGCAATGGCAACTGATCCGCGTACGAGGGCCTCACCACCTGCAAGCAATAGCAAAAAGCCTGCAAGAATAAAGAGAATCGACATCATGGTAAAAATCTCCCGAATATATAAAATTTATTCGGGTTATATATTAGAGCCTTTAATATATTTGTCCACCCCTAAAGCGACAGTGGCCCCCATGGAAAATGTGGCTTGGAGGAGGTAGCCGCCTGTCGGGGCTTCCCAGTCGAGCATCTCGCCGATGGCAAAGACAGACGGTAATTTTCTGAGCATCAAGCTTTGATTAAGCTCATCACGTTTAATCCCGCCTGCTGATGAAATAGCGCGCTCAATCGCAAAGGGGGCAGTAATCGGAATATCGACTCTTTTGATCTGTTCGGCGAGGGTGCGCTGATCGTCTTTGAACTCATAGAGTAAGCTAATTGCATTCGGAGAGAGGCCTGTATGTTTTCGGATGAAATTTGTTTGGGAGTCTCGCCCGCGAGGTTTGGATAAGCGGTCGTGCAACTGTTGTACCATAAGGTCGGGTTTCAAATCTATCGAAAGTTTTGTCTCTCCAAATTTTTCTAAAGACTGTCGAATGGATTTTGAGAGTGCGTAAATTCCGCCGCCTTCAATTCCTTTTTCTGTGATAAGAGCTTCGCCTCTTATGGAAGTTCCGTTATGTGTGAGTTCAATTGATTTAAGAGGTGTGCCTGCGAATTTTGATTTATAAATTTCTGACCAGTCGACAGCAAAGCCGCAGTTGCTGGGGCTGAACGGGATTAAGGCAATATTTTTGTCGCTCAAAATTTTTGTCCATGAAGCGTCCGATCCCAGACGTGGCCACGACGCGCCGCCGAGTGCTAGAATGGTTGCTTCTGATTTAACACGGATCGTTTCGCCCTTGTGATCGAATGTTAAAAGATTGTCGTTATCCCATCCCGTCCAATGGTGAGACGCATGAAGTGTGATGCCCAAATCGCCTAATCGCTTGAGCCAGCTTCTGAGGAGTGGGGAGGCTTTAAAACTTTTTGGGAAGACACGACCTGACGAGCCGATAAAAGTTTCTTCGCCCAAGCCTAAACACCACGCACGTAAATCTTCAGGCGAGAAATTGGTGATGAATGGTTTGATAAAGTCTTCGGCTTCGCCATAGCGGGAGAGGAATTTTTCTATCGGTTCGGAGTGGGTAATATTGAGGCCGCCAAGACCCGCGATCAGGAATTTACGCGCAGGGGTTGGTTTATGGTCGTAGATGTGGACTTCGTAACCCAGTTGCCCCAAGCGCTCTGCCGCCATAAGGCCGCCGGGGCCTGCGCCGATGATGGTGATTTTATGAGGCATTTGAGTGTCTTCGGGCTTTTCTTTGCTGGTTTGGGCCGTTATTATTCTGTTGCCCACTATATATATTGAATGAGAGCAAGGTTATGCAAGCATCATCTGTAAAACTGGACCCGAGCTGGATGGATCATGTCGGTCCTGAGTTTGAAAAGCCTTATATGAAGTCTTTGAAAGACTTTCTGACCCGTGAAAAAACTGCGGGGAAGGTGATTTACCCCAAGGGTGATGAAATTTTCAATGCGATGAATACTACGTCTTTTGAAGATGTGCGTGTCGTTATTTTGGGGCAAGACCCGTACCACGGTGCGGGGCAGGCGCATGGCTTGTCGTTTTCTGTGCGTGACGGGGTTCGTTTTCCGCCGAGCTTGATGAACATTTATAAAGAGATCATCGCAGAATATGGCGGCGAAATGCCGAAGTCAGGTGATTTAACGCGCTGGGCTGCGCAAGGTGTCTTGTTGTTGAATGCAACACTTACCGTTCAAGATTCTTTGGCTGGGTCTCATCAGAATAAGGGGTGGGAAGAGTTTACAGATGCTATTGTCCGCGCCATCAATGAAAAGCGTGAGAACGTTGTCTTTTTGTTATGGGGATCTTATGCGCAGAAAAAGGGTGCGTTTATTGACCGCAACAAGCATCTGGTTTTAACCGCACCCCATCCGTCGCCTTTGTCTGCGCATCGCGGATTCTTGGGCTGTGGGCATTTCAAGCAAGCAAATGCCTATTTAGAGCAAAAGGGCTATTCCCCTATAAACTGGCAGATTTAGGTTCTATTTTTTTTCGGGAACTCATATTTGTCTCTTGCGTTCTAATGTACTAACATGATAGAACATTAAAACACGATACAAATGGGTGGGAAAAACCATGAAAAAGCATCTGATGCATTCCCCCGAGAAGGGGCGCAGAATTTTAGAAGATGATTTATTTGAGGCTATTATGTCTTTGAAAGATAAGCGCGAATGTCGTGCATTTTTTGAAGATATTTGTACGCCTGCCGAGATTGAGGCTTTGGTTGATCGTTGGCAGGTGGCACGGTTGTTAAACAGAGAGATGCCGTATCGGGCTGTGTCCGAGAAGACAGGTGTTTCGTTGGCAACGGTTACAAGAGTGGCGCGGTTTCTTTACAACGGGTCGCGCGGATACAGAACAATATTGGATAGAATGGATGTTAAAAAATGAGTGATGATGTCAGATTAAAATTGGCGGTTCAGAAATCAGGGAGACTGGCGGACGACTCTCGTGATTTATTAGAACGATGCGGGATACGCTTTACCAAAAGCAAAGATCAGTTGTTTTGTACGGCGCAAGACTTTCCGCTTGATCTGTTTTTTGTTCGGGATGATGATATTCCTGCGTTTGTGGCTTCGAATGTCTGTCAGATCGGTATTGTGGGGCAGAATGTTCTGGGGGAAGAGAAGCTTTCTTCGCGTAATCAAAAGCTGAAATCCGTGGAAGAAGTTTTGCCTTTGAACTTCGGGAAGTGCCGTTTGTCAATCGCAGCGCCTTATGATTTTGCCTATGATGGGCCGAAGTCTTTGCAGGGCAAGGTGATCGCGACGTCTTATGCGGGCTTACTTTCCGAATTTTTGCAAAAAAATTCCGTTGAGGCTGAAATTGTGGAAATGCAGGGGGCTGTCGAAATCGCTCCGCGTGTCGGGATGGCTGATGCGATTTGTGACCTGGTGTCCACAGGCGCGACATTGGCAGTTAATGGTCTTCAGGAACGTGAGGTTATCTTTAAAAGCCAGTCAGTCCTTATTAAAGGGCAGGGGTTAAGCACGGATCAGGGGCGGATACTGGATCGGTTGATGTTACGTATTCAGGGGGTCTTGGAAGCGCAGAGCAGCAAGTATATCATGTTCCATGCGCCGCTTGCGTCTTTGGAGGATATTTGTTCGGTTATTCCAGGCTCGGATGCGCCGACTGTTCTGGAGTTGCAGGGGCGTCCTGATAAGGTGGCGGTACACGCTGTTTGTAATGAAGCTGTGTTTTGGGAAACGATGGAAGAATTAAGGGCGCGCGGGGCGAGTGATATGCTGGTCGTGCCGATTGAGAAAATGTTGGCTTAGATGAAAGAGACACAATCTATTATATCGCGTGTGCGGCGTGCTGTTGTTGAGATGTCGGCGTATTCCTCTGCGCGGTCATTATATAATGCCGAGGACGGGTATATTTTTCTCGATGCCAACGAATGTTCGTATGAGCCGTATATAGGGTCAAAGAACCAATCGCGTTATGCAGGGCAGCAGCCTGCGCGGGCTGTAGAGGCTCTTTGTCGGTTATATGATGTGTCAAAGCGGAATCTGGTTCTGACGCGTGGGGCAGATGAGGCCATTGATGTTCTGATGCGCGCCTTTTGTGAGGCACGAGAGGACTCCGTTGTGATTTGTCCGCCGACATTTCCTATGTATCAGCAAGCTGCGGCTTTACAAGGTGTTGATCTAATAAAGACTCCGTTAAATGCAGTTGATTTTTCGTTTGATGCGGACGGCGTTTTGAAATCCGTTCAGGACAATACCAAGATTGTTTTTGTGTGTTCGCCGAATAACCCGACGGGAAATCTGGTTCCTGTTTCTGACATTGAAAAGCTGTGTGTGGGTTTGACGGGGCAGGCTTTGGTGGTTGTTGACGAGACGTATATCGAGTTTTCAAAAGGCCAAAGCGTTGTTCCTTTGATTGAAAAATTTGAAAATCTGGTGGTGTTACGGACTCTCTCTAAAGCCTATGCTGCTGCGGGGTTGCGTGCGGGCGTTGCTATCGGGAATTCTACCGTCATTGATGTGATGAAGAAGGTTTTGGCGCCTTACCCGGTGGCGCAGGTGGTGGCAGACGAGATTTGTAAAATTCTGACTGAGGTCAATATCAAGCGGCTGCGCGAGAAAATTGCCGAGACTGTAGCACGGAGAGATCGCTTGGTGTCGGAGTTTTTGAAATTAGATGATGTTGTGTCTATCTATCCATCAGAAGCCAATTTCTTATTGATGAAAGTTAAAGACGGTAAAGAATTTTCCAAAAAATGTCTGGATGGTGGTGTGATTATTCGTGACCAGTCTGCACAAAAGGGATTGGAAAATTGCGTTCGTATCGCTATCGGGTCTGACGAGGACATGGGACGGTTGTTTGACGTGATTTGCGGACGCGCGGCTCAGGTGAAAGTGGGACGGGTGGCGCAGATTGTCAGAAATACAAAAGAAACTGCGATTGATGTGCGGGTTAGTCTCGATTCTTCTGCGCCGGTAAAGATTTCAACGGGCATCGGGTTTTATGACCATATGTTGGAGCAGATCGCTCGGCATGGCGGATTTTCTCTTGTGCTAGAGTGTGCAGGGGACTTGGAAATTGATGCTCACCACACGGTTGAAGATTGCGCGATTGCTTTGGGACAAGCTTTGAAAGAGGCTTTGGGAGATAAGCGCGGGATTGAACGCTATGGTTTTACTGTGCCGATGGATGAAAGTCTTGCGTCGGCTGCTATTGATTTATCGGGACGCGCCTATTTGAAATTTGATGCCGATTTTCCCGATGCGCAGGTGGGAGATTTGCCCGTTGATTTGGTCGCGCATGTCTTTAGGTCTTTGGCAGAAAATTTAGGGGCGAATGTTCATATCTCAGTAAGGGGTGAAAATACACACCACATGGTCGAAGCGTGTTTTAAAGCGTTTGGTCGTGCTTTGGGGGTGGCTATTCGTCAAAGTGGCGGTTCAGAGTTGCCAAGCAGTAAGGGAGTATTGGCATGATTACGATTGTCGAGAGTGGTGGGGCGAATATTTCGTCTATATTATTTGCTTTGGAGCGGATCGGCGCAAAAGCCGAATGGACGGCAGATCCTGATAAGATTGCAAAATCCGCGCGTGTGATGTTGCCCGGTGTTGGGGCGGCGCGCGATGCGATGGAGCAGATGCGGGCAAAAGAGTTGGATCAATGCGTCAAGTCTTTAACCTGTCCTGTATTCGGTATTTGTTTGGGGGTTCAGATGTTGTTTGAGCATTCCGAAGAGGGGAATGCTGACATGCTGGGGATTATTCCTGCCAAGGTTCGAAAGTTCGATAAAGAAGAAGGGAAAACCATTCCGCATATGGGGTGGAATAATGTGTCATTTTCAGACCCGAAGCATCCATTGCTGACGGGGATGCGTGAGGAAGAGTATTTTTATTTTGTGCATAGTTATTTTGCGCCTGTGGGAGAATATACACTCGGAGCTTGCACGTATTTTTCAAATGATTTTTCTGCGATTGTTGCGCAGGATAATTTTATGGGTTGTCAGTTTCACCCTGAACGTTCAGGGCCGGCTGGTAGTCAGATTTTAGAGAATTTTTCAAAGCTTTAGGAGAAGCGCATTATGATTATATATCCGGCAATTGATTTGATTGATGGGGGTTGTGTGCGTTTGGAAAAAGGCAGTTTTGATGCTGTTACCAAATATTCTGCCGACCCTGTTGATGTGGCTCGTCAATACAAAGAGACAGGGGCGCAGTGGGCGCATGTGGTTGATCTGGACGGTGCACGTGATTCCGCAAAAAAGCAAAGCGATTTGATCGAAAAAATTTGTTGCGAGAGCGGATTGCTTATTCAATCGGGTGGTGGTGTGCGGTCTTATCATGATGTGAAGCGGATGCTTCATTGCGGTGTTGAGCGCGTCGTGATCGGGTCATTGGCTGTTAAAGATCCTGATAGTGTGCGTCGGTGTTTTGATGATTTCGGGCCGGAAAAGATTTGTCTGGCTGTGGATGTCAAACCCAATGGTTCAGAGTTTGAAGTGGCAATTTCCGGTTGGCGTGAGGATAGCGGATTTTATTTGTCGGCTGTTCTGGATATGTATTTGGAGAGTGGTCTACGTCATGTGCTGTGTACCGATATTTCGCGAGACGGGATGATGGGAGGATGTAATCTTAATCTTTATCGCGATTTGAAAGTAAAATATCCGGAGTTGATCGTTCAGGCATCTGGTGGCGTCTGCGGTATGGAAGATGTTGGTGTATTGCGTGCAATGAAAATCGGTGGAGCCGTGATCGGTAAGGCTCTTTATGAAGGTAAAATTTCATTGGCAGAAGCTTTGAAAGGAAACTAGCATGCTCACGAAACGTATTGTGGCTTGTCTTGATGTCCGCGACGGTGTTGTCGTCAAAGGTGTCCGTTTTAAAAATCATACTGTGATGGGCGATATTATCGAGCTTGCCCAGCGTTATCGTGATGAAGGCGTGGATGAACTGGTCTTTTACGATATTATCGCCAGTATTGAAGGGCGCGTTGTTGAAAAGAACTGGGTCAAGCGTGTTGCTCGTGTCTTAGATGTTCCGTTTTGTGTGGCGGGCGGTATCCGGACGATGGAAGATGCCAAAATTATTCTAAATGAAGGTGCGGATAAGGTGTCGATCAATTCGCCTGCACTTGAACGGCCAGAATTTATTACGGAACTCGCGCAAGTCTTTGGTGTTCAAAGTGTTGTGGTGGGTGTTGACTCGCGCAAGGAAGATGATCGTTGGGTTGTCTATCAGTATACGGGAGACGAGACAAAAACCGTTAAAACGACACATGATTTATTGGTGTGGCTCAGGATGGTTCAGAATATGGGCGCGGGTGAAGTGGTTTTGAACTGCATGGCAAATGATGGTGTCCGTCAGGGATATGATATTGAGCAACTCGCTGCGGCGCGTAAGATCTTGAATATTCCGCTGATTGCGTCCGGTGGGGCGGGAGAGCGCGAGCATTTTCTGAATGTCTTTAACGAGGCTCATGTGGATGGGGCTTTGGCAGCATCTGTGTTCCATACGGGGCATCTGCATATCGGCGCACTGAAAAACTACCTTAGAGACAACGGACTTCATGTCAGGATTTAGAAATGAAATTTGATACAATAAATTGGGAAAAAGTTGACGGGCTGGTGCCTGTGATTGTTCAGGATTCCACCACGCGTCAGGTTTTGATGCAAGGGGTGATGAATAAAGAGGCTTTGGAGAAAACTGTTTTAGAAAATCGTGTAACCTTTTATAGCCGTACTAAGGAACGGTTATGGACCAAAGGCGAGAGTTCAGGGAACTTTCTGAATGTCGAGGAGATGTATCTTGATTGTGATCAGGATTGTATTTTGATTTTGGCACGTCCTCAAGGACCGACATGTCATACAGGGGATGTCACATGTTTCCATGAAGACAAGTTGCCGTCTTTGGCTTTTTTGGATGAGTTGGCGGGGATAATTTCTTCGCGTGCTCAGGAGATGCCTGAAGGAAGTTATACGACCTCTCTCTTTCGAGACGGGAAAGCGCGTATTGCCCAAAAAGTCGGCGAAGAAGGTGTCGAGGTTGCGTTGGCTGTGATGCAAGAAGACCGACATCAAATCACGAATGAGGCTGCTGATTTGATCTTCCATTTGATGGTTGCGTTAGAGAAAAGCGGTGTTGCTTTTGATGATGTGTGTGCGTGTCTTAAAGATCGTCACAAGAAATAAGATATAAGAAATTTAAATCAGGAATTTGAAAATGTTGTTTTTTAAAACTAAAGGTCGGGCAGAGTTTGTCCGCGAATTTGTAGATTTGTCCCGAGTTCAGGCAATTAATCCTGAGGTTAAAGGGCAGGTGGCAGCTATCATTGAAGATGTGCGGATGCGCGGAGATGCTGCGCTTGTGCACTATGCTAAAAAGTTTGACGGGATTGAGTTAAAGCCCACGGACTTTGTTATTGATTTGGACAATGTGGATGCCGAAGGATTGCCGCTTTCACAAAAAGAAAAGGACGCTATTCGCTCTGCGTTTGATCGTATTCATGATTTTGCGTGTCGGACAAAACCGAAAGATTGCGATCGCGGTGTGCAAGGGTATGTCGCACAGAAATATGTGCCGTTTGATCGTGTGGCGTGTTATGTGCCGTCGGGGTCGTTCCCGTTGGTTTCGACAACCCTTCACACATGTGCATTTGCAAAGGCTGCGGGTGTTCGAGACATTACCATTATTACGTCACCGAAGGCCGAAGGGGTGCATCCTGCCATCCTTTATGCCGCAAAGATTGTCGGGGCAACACGTATTTTGCAATGTGGTGGCGTCTATGGTGTGGCTGCTGCTGCCTATGGAACGGATACCGTTCAGCCTGTCCAATTTATTGCAGGTCCGGGGAATGCCTATGTGACGGAGGCCAAGAAGCAGGTTTTCGGCAAAGTCGGGATTGATATGTTGGCTGGCCCTAGCGAGATCATGGTGGTTGCCGACGAAACTGCCGACGTGCGGTATGTTGCGGCTGATCTTTTGTCCCAAGCGGAGCACGGGTCGGGAATGGAGCAGGCTGTTTTGGTGACCACATCCCAAGAGCTTGTTGATATGATTGAGACAGAAGTCCTCAAACAGCGCGCTTTATTGCCCGAAAGTCCTGCTATGGACCGTGTGATCGAGAAGGGTATCTTTGTCATTAGGGCAGAAAGTCTCGATGAATGTGTTGAAATTTGTAATGCCTATGCGCCGGAACACGTGGAGCTTTTGACTGCGCAGCCTGAAATTTTAGAGCCAAAGATCACATCTGCAGGCGCAATTATGATGGGGGAATGGACACCTGAACCGATTGGGGATTTTGTGGCTGGGTCGTCTCACGTTCTTCCGACTGGTGGGGCAGCACAAATATTTTCGGGGCTTAATACGGCGCATTTCATGAAAAAGATCAGTGTACAGAACTTTACGCGCGAGATGTTAGCGGCAACCCATGACGCGGCAGAAGAGTTTGCGCGTATGGAGAGTTTGCCTGCGCACGGACGGTCTGTATCCATTCGATTTGATAATTAGGCAATTTGGTTTAATCTTATTCAAAATAACTGAATCGGATTGGTCATGAAATTATCTTTCTGGGGCGCTGCCCATACTGTTACAGGATCAAAATATCTTCTGGAGTCCGGAAACCGAAAGATTCTCGTTGATTGCGGGATGTTTCAAGGGATCAAGGATTTGCGTCTTTTGAACTGGGATGACATGCCTGTGTCACCTGATAAAATTGATGCTGTCCTTTTGACCCATGCCCATTTCGATCATAGCGGGTATATTCCGAAGCTTGTTAAAGACGGGTTTCGCGGAAAAATCTATTGTTCCGATGCCACTCGGGAGTTAGCGGAAATCATCTTGAAAGATAGCGGTCATATTCAGGAAGAGGATGCTGAACGCGCCAATCGTTACGGATATTCGAAACATGCGCCTGCTTTGGCTTTATATACTGAAATGGATGCCGAGCGTGCGATGGAGCAATTCGAGACTGTCCCATTTGCAAAAAAAATAGAAATTCTTGATGGCGAGTTTTCTTTTTCATTGCACCGAGCGGGGCATATTTTAGGAGCTGCGTCTATCCGCGTCGAATTTGACGGAGGGACGTCGATATTATTTTCGGGGGATTTGGGCAGAAAAGGTGATCCGTTAATGAAGCCGCCTGTTGATATTCAGCAGTCCGATTATATTGTTGTCGAGTCGACCTATGGCGACAGGTTGCATGACAAAACTGATCCTGCGGATTTGCTAGAAGAGATTATCAATCGAACTTCTCAACGCGGCGGAAGCGTTATTATTCCTGCTTTTGCGGTGGGACGTGCACAAAATATTTTGTACTATCTTCACCAATTAAGACAAGAGGGACGTATTCCTTCGGCTTTGCCCATTTATCTTGATAGCCCGATGGCGGTCAGCGCTACCGAGCTTTTGTGTCGTCACTCAGCCGATCATCGTTTGCCGTCAGGGACATGTCATGAGGTTTGCAGCGTTGCAAAGTACGTGCGGACAAAAGAAGAGTCGAAGGCTTTGGATTCTGCTTCTAACGGCGTACCTAAAATTATTGTCTCGGCAAGTGGTATGGCTACGGGTGGACGGGTTCTCCATCATTTGGCCCATTATATCGGCGATCATCGGTCGACGGTTATTCTGGCAGGATTTCAGGCAGCCGGTACACGTGGTGACAGGTTAGCACGCGGCGAGAAGACCATTAAAATCCATGGTACCTATTGGGATGTTGCTGCGGAGATTATCAAGCTTGATAATATGTCGGCCCATGCGGACTATGCCGAGTTGATGGATTGGCTGAGAACCCAGAAAAAGCAACCGCGCAAAGTGTTTGTAACGCACGGTGAGGCCTCTGCTGCATCGGCTCTGCGTGACCGGATCGAGAGTGAGTTGGGATGGTCTGCCGTGGTTCCCGAATACGGGGACAGTGAGGACATTTAATGGGCGTGATTAGGGGCTTTTTTTCACTTCAAGAGCTGAAAATTATGCTTTTCTTCATTGATTTTTGGGTAAAATCCCCGTACAAAGTGCTTTCCCGAGATTAGCGCCGGGTCTGTTTACGTAATGTAGATAGTGAATGTTTGGAACGGTGGCCGAGTGGCTTAAGGCAACGGTTTGCTAAACCGTCATACGGTTGGAAACTCCGTATCGAGGGTTCGAATCCCTCCCGTTCCGCCATTAAAAAACCCCCGCTTGCGGGGGTTTTTTAATGATATTGATGTCCGCCTATTTAGGGTTTCTGACAGTGGATGCCGGTGTAACAAAACCGAAGCCGCGCTCGTTGCCGCCATAGAGTTTATCTTGTTCGTCATCTAATCGGGCTTTTGATGCCAAAGAGAGAAGGCGTACCAGTTTTCCGTCATCATCCCCGCCACCGATGAAACGTTTTTGTCCGTTTACTTTGACAAAGTCCGCCGGAACAAGGTTTGAACAGATTGACGGTAGATCTTGCGGAGCCGGGCGTCCGAAGAAATGTTCGTAGGCCAGCAGTCTTTGTGCAGGCGTCAGCGTGTCAAAGCGGATGTTGAATGTGAAGCGTCGTTTGGCGGCTCCGTCAATATTCTTATAGAGGTTCGTCGTGCATCCGAACGGCATTGGATGCCGTTCCATACATGTCAGCATGGTGTTGACGCCACTGACTTCGAAATTATTCAGCAAGTCACCGCGGCGACGCAAGAAGGTATCGGCTTCGTCGATAATCAGGAATCGTCCTGATGCTTCGGCCTCGGCAAACGCCGCCATAATTTTGCGTTCTGATTCCGAGTGGTACATTGAGCCCAAGTCGGCTGCGCTACAGATCATGACATCCATATCGAGCAGATTTGCAAAGTAGGCTAGATATTCCGTTTTCCCCGTACCCGCCGGACCGTGCAACAGCATGCTAAAGTCTTTGTGACCTGAGCCCTTGATCTTTTCGGCCAAGGTCGGCAAGTCGAAATCGCTTGCCTCGACGGCTGCATTTAGAAAACGCGCGTCGTAATGTTTGGGGACCTGATTGCGGGCAGAGACTGCGCGTGGGCTGCGGAACAGCAAGTTTGCGGCTGCGCCGAGATTTCGTTGAATGGCCGGAATGCCGCCACCGGAGAGGTGTGCGTGGCGAATAGCGTTGTCCATTAGTCCTGGTGCAACTGCGAAGCCTGCCGCTAATCCGAAGGCATCTTGGGATGAAAGACTGAATCCGTGTCTTTGTGCAACGCTGGCCCATAATTTTGCGCGGACCTCTGCCGGTTGTACGCGGAACTCCATTGAGAAGAGAACGCGACGACGGAAGGCCGGGTCAAATTTTTCGGGTTTGTTCGCCGCCCAGAAGGTCATGGTTTTATTGTCTTCCAGCAAGCGATTCATAAAGACCTTGCTTGCTCCACTCAGGCCGCGCTCTTTTACGTCATCATCGTCGCTACTTCCACCAGCCATACCGAACAGACTCATTAACGAGGTTTCTGCCGGAAAGAGATCATCCATTTCATCTGCCAGAATGGCTGCGTTCGGTTTGTCCGACAAGAGTTCACTGGCGAGAATAAGGGACATCAAGCGATCTTGACGTGACGGTTCGTCGCCGAATTTTTTCTCACCCGGAATATAAAGTTCCAATCCGGCTTTCTTTGCGGCAGCTTTGATCGCCTCCGTTTTACCTGTACCCGGAACTCCGTATAAAAGCAGATTGATCCCGCGTAATTTCTTTCCTTGAGCACCTTTGAGAAGATTAATAAATTCTTCTCCATCTTTGCCGAGATAAGAGAAGTCTTTATCCCAGTCCAAATGGGTTGTTGCGGGTTCGCCGATCAATTGCACTAGCATCGTTTCAATTGTCAGATCAGGTTCACGTAAAACACGGCAGAGATGTTCCGACATATCAGGCAAGACGTCTTCTATTCCGTAGTCTTCATCTCCACCGCTGCGTGGGCCGTCAGTGATTTCAGAGACAGGGAACAGGATTCCTCGTTCAACCAGAGGCGCATTGCTCCGGAACATAGCGGAGACAACATCACGCTCGACACCAATCATTTTGGCAAATACAGTGTGGGCGTTGCGTTGTCTTCCGGAAAACAAAGCCTCCATGAATCCTCGAAGCGGATCATCTTCATAAGCAACCATCATTAAAAGCAATGCATCGCGTTCTGCTTTGCTGAAACCCAGATGTTCGCATAGCATTGAGGTATTTTTGATTACATTGTTTTCAAGGACTTCCGGTTCTTGTGCTGTCTTTTTTATCAGAAAATCATTCAGGATTTTCCAGTCTTTCATTCTGACCCGATTATTTTTTGCGTCTTTTGACGATTTCATCGGATAGACGTCTTTATATTTCTTTTCTTCTTCAAGATTTTCCAGTTGGGCTTCAAGTTCGGAAATTCTTTCGTGTGCCCCTTCAATATGGACGTCAAGATCGTGCGCAGACTTTTTCTTCTTTTTGGAGGCGTTAACTTCTTCAGCTGCTTCCACGAGTTGGTCCCGCTCACTTTTTGCCAACTCCAGTTCACGCATAATGGCTTTACGTTGTTTGTTTGCGGATTTTTGTTCGGCATTTTTTTGGGCGCGGCTTGCCGGAAAGATGTCTTCAATGCCATCAATTTCAAGATAGTCTGCTTCCATATAGTGGCAGATTTGATAGGCAAGTTTTGATTGTGGGTTGGTGCGTTCGACCAATTGTCTCAGAAAGAATAACTTTTGATATTCGATTACAGGGTCTGTTTCTTCTACGTCCCACACTTTGACGGCGCCTTTAATAAGTTGCTCTCTTAAGTTATCAAGTGGGCTCGGCGTTTGGGCGGATGAAGAGTTCGACGGCATGAGTCATTTCCCTGTAGTTTAGTTGGTGTTTGTTTGATTGCCTTTATACCTAGCAATGCATTACAGAAAATTCAAATTTTTTTATGGTTAAAGGCTGATTTTTTCCAGTTCTTTGTAGTGCATTGTTTTAGAACGTTATTTTTTTAGAAAATTGCAACGAATCGGCCCTTTTATTTTCATAATTATTTTTCTGGCAAAGGTATGCTGCTGTGCAGCTTGTCTCGAGGCGCATTGTTTTCTAGATTTAAAAGAAAACAGGGAGAATAGCATGCAGGTTGATGATCAAACCTTTCCGGTCTTTACATTAATGGCCCGTTTGACGGGACGATCCCATCAGGTCTGCCACACATTGTTCGAGAATTTTGAAAAGGCCAAGGGTGGTGACTTGGATGCACAATATGATCTGGCGTATGGGCTCCATATGATTGTTCCGCATTTATCCGAAAGCCAGATTGCTGGGTTCACCGACGAAGTCAAAGGGCAGACCATGACAGCCTGTCTCAAACTTTTTCAGGATGTTGCACAGAATGTCCAAACACCAAGGCAAGAGCAAGCCAGATTTATGGTCGGGCTTTTGAGAGCTGAAGGTGTTAAAGAACCTGAAGTTCACTAGGAAGCCGGTTAACTGGCACAAATTTCAGGTTCGACGAGGTTCGCAAGTTTAGTGAGAGATTCTTGCCAACCCAGATAGCATGCTTCGAGTGGGATAATGTCAGGAAGACCTTCTTGAATAATAGTGAGTTCAGTTCCGACGCTTACTTTTTTGAAGGTTATTGTTACTGTAATTGTTCCCGGAATATTCGGGTCTTCAAATTCATCCGTGTAGTGGAGTTTTTCATTCGGGGTGATCTCTAAATATTCTCCGCCGAAATTATGCTCCATGCCATTCGAGAAGTTTGTAAAAGACATTTTAAACGTTCCACCGACTTTGACATCCATGTGAAAGACTTTTCCAATCCAGCCGAAGGGCGGCATCCAGCTACAGAGTGCTTCTGCTTCGGTGAAGGCACGGTATACGCGTTCAGGTGGGGCTTTTAATACGCGGTGGAGTTTTGCTGTGTTGGGCATAGAGTTGTCTCTTGTTTCATACCATCTGTTGGCGTGTGCTTTATATTTCAGTACACCCAGTTGAATATATACCCTACGATGGTAAATGCTATGGCTAAATAAACTACGAAAAAGACAAGCATTTGCGGTTTCAGGACTTTGCGAAGAATTACCAGTTCAGGTAGAGAAATTGCGACAGTGCTCATAATAAATGCGAGTGTTGTTCCGACGGGTAAGCCTTTGGCAATTAAAACCTCTGCTACAGGAATTGTTCCCGTGACATTCGCGTAAAGCGGAATTGCCACGAGAACGGCAAATGGAACAGCAAAAACATTATCTGTTCCGGCATTCTCGATAAACCATTCTTTCGGAACAAATCCGTGAATGGCCGCGCCGATCCCAACCCCCAAGAGCACATACATCCAAACGCGCTGCAGGATGTCATGAGTTTCTGCCCATGAATGTTGCCATCTTTTCTTTAAATCCAATTTAGGCTCATCCGGATTGTCTTCGGATTTTTTAACCTGAAACACAAAAGGTTCTACCCATTTATCAAGTTTCATGATGTCGATGATTGCGCCACCGATCATGCCGGTCAACATGCCGACGGCGACATAGGAAATTGTAAAAGACCAGCCGATTGCTTCACCAAAGAGAAGAGCGGCTACTTCATTGACCATGGGGGAGGTGATCAGAAATGCCATTGTTACGCCTACAGGAATCCCCGAGCCGAGGAAAGCAATAAAGAGCGGAATGGATGAGCAGGAACAGAATGGCGTTATTGCTCCCAGAACGGCAGCCAGCATATAAGCTAAAATTTTTGGTTTTCCTTCTAACCAATGGCGAACTTTTTCCGGAGAAACCCATGTCCGAAAGAAACCGACCAAGAGCATCAGTGTTGTCAGGAGGAAGAATATTTTTGTTACATCTTCGATAAAGAAATGAACGGATTCCGCCAAATGAGACTCTTTATCAAGAGATAAGAGACTATAGGTTACAAAGTCCGCCAGTTTTGTGAACAGTTCGAGCATGTCAGAATATCTTCCCTATTTATAGCCGACATTGATTATACAAGCCCCATTTGGCGTATGTAAATCGACAAACTGCCACAGTTTTGCGCAGCTATAGGGACAGGCAGGATAGGGCGGCGGAGTTTGCGCGGGGTGATGGAATTTTTCGGGGGCGAAAATGATTTTGGCGTGTCCGCAGTCGCCGACATGTTTGACGGGGGAGACCACTATGATTTCTGTTTCAGGAAATGCTAAGCAGGTTGCGCGGGCCAATGTACCGCTTAAGGCGGAGAGCCATATTTGATGCGGTTGTTCGGACAGTAGATTTTTTAAAATCTTTGCCGTGGCTTCTATGAAGGCGGGATCGTCAAATCCGAGGGGTAACATATAAAGATCGGGACGGGTGATTTCGATTTCTGATTTAATGTGTTCTACAGGTCTGGGTTCAACCCAGACCAGAGTACACGTATTCGGGTTAAGGTCGGCTATCCAATCAGGCGTGTGTTTCGATTTTGCGATATAAAGTGTGCATTTATATCCTAATTCTTCACAGGCCGTTGCCAATGCCCAGCCGCCAGAACCGAAAACTGTTCCTGCGTAGGCGAAGTTTGTGTGGTTGAGTTGTGGTAAATACTCAAGAAGTGCTAATTTTTTTAATCCGCCGCGGATTTTATCTCCGCGAAGGACAGTTAGGCCTTCATTGATTTTTGTAAGTGTCATATATGATTTTTAGCACAGAGTATTTTATCGTGCGAGTCGTTGGCTTGTGTGGTCGGCACTGACATAGGAGGACAGAAAATCAGCGGCTTTTTGGCATGCGCTGTGTACTTTTTTAGGGATGTCTTTATTTTTTGTGATCCCTTCAAATGTTGCGGAGAGCTCTAAAATTTCTTTAGATGAACGTTCTAATTCAGGTCTGTAGAAACCGCTGTCGTCATTTTTAATGTATTCGATAAGATTACGCGGTGAGGCTATATTTGCAACACGCATAAAGCAGGTTCTCATAGCAATTCTTTTGGAGCGACCTTCAGGGGATTGTG